>NZ_CP102773.1:300000-580662 GCF_026020075.1 Bosea sp. NBC_00550 | reverse complement strand
TGCCGTCATCGGGCTGGATGAAGCCGAAACCCTTGGTGGAATTGAACCATTTCACTGTGCCGGTGGTCATGAAAAACCCTCCTTCTGGCAAGACCTGTCGCTCACCGACAGAATGCCCGGCGAGTTCAGAACGATTTCGAAAGGGGGAGTTCATCAGAGCCGCGCCAAAGCGCGAAAATAACAACGGCCGTCCAAGCAATCTCGATAAAGGTATACTTAGCTCAGATTGCCGGAGAATCCAAATTTTATTTTTCGAAGCCCGGTTTTTCTTTTTCGGTGGCGATTTTAGTTATGCGTTACGCCAGTGTTTTCGGGCGAAAATTATTCCAGGTCTCAGCCGCCTCCTGTTCGTTTGGGCGCCCGCCCCCGTCGCGCTCCGCGGCAGGCGCAACCACTGCTGCTCCCGATATTTGTCTATGTCTTTTTACATGTCGCCTATTTCAAGCGAAAGTAAGAGAAAGCAGCGGGGCGGCTGAGCGCTGGTCTCAAACGATTGCGGAGCAACGATAGGATGGGCAAAGAGGAATACATTAGCGAACTCATCCAAAAGCTCGAAACGACACAGCCGCTAGGGGAGGAAGAGCAGCGACTGCTTCGCCAACTGCCCCTGAACATCCGGCACTACGAGGCGGGGCAGGATATTGTCCGCGAAGGTGAACTCGCCAAGCAATGCTGCCTCGTTATCGGCGGGCTCGTGTGTCGTTATAAAATTGTCGGGGAGGGGCAGCGGCAAATCATATCGCTCCATCTTCCGGGAGACATCCCCGACATCCATTCGCTGGTACTCCCACGGATGGATCACAATCTGGGAACCCTCACTTCTGTAACGGTGGGTTTCATCCCGCATGAACCGGTCAGAGCGCTCACCCGCAGCTCCTTTCGCATTGCAGAGGCATTCTGGCGCGAGACGTTGATAGAGGCTTCGATCTATCGTGAATGGATGGTCGGGATTGGGAAGCGCCCCGCTGCAAGCCGCATTGCCCACTTCCTGTGTGAATTCATCACGAAGATGAAAGCCATCGGCCTGTCAGACGGCATAACCTGCAATCTGCCCATGACCCAGACGGAAATCGCCGATTCACTGGGCCTGTCGACCGTCCATATGAACAAGCAGCTGCGGAAAATTCGCGAAACCGGCCTGGTTCGTATCCGGGCGAGCCGTATCACGGTTCTGAATTGGTCGGGTCTCTGCGAGTTGGCGGAATTTGACGCGGACTACCTGCATTTGCGGGAACAGACGCCCAGTTAATATTTGCGGCGCCGTGGAACAGATGACAACGCGCGGCATTCCCTGCTTATGCCCCAGTATTTCTTTCATACTCAAGACGGTGTTAAAATAGACATCGACGATGAGGGTACTGACTTACCCAATGACGCGGCCGCAATGTTAAAAATTTCCGGACGGTCACCATATTTTATTGCATGTTGCGATCGTAAATATTTCGCATCGAATTTTGAACGGCCAACCCGGCATTAGACGGCGAAAATTTCAGCCTTGAGTTAGGTCGGCCGCTGAACACTCAATCACGCAGATAACTCGATACTCCGGTAGAAAGAGGCTCGCAAAGACTACGCTGAGGGCGAATTCATCCGCTGTCTGGAGAGACGCCGAACGTGGGCGCGCACGCGAGCCGTGCGCGAGGGCAACAGGCAGAGAGCGCCGCTCGATCCGGCCGTGCACCGCTGGGTACGAGAAAATTGATTCCATTGAGCAGTATGAAGCGGCCACGCAGCGCGTTCATGAACACTCCGGCCGCAATGAGCGCAGCCCTAAAGAGGCTGAGCTGCAAGCGCTCGTTGAGGCCATCCGAGTGGGACAAGACCCACGATGACGCGACCTCGTGGGTCTAGCAGCCGCTATGACAGGCCGGATTACAGGGCCCGAATTGAGAGAAGCACTCCGCTCGCTCGGACTAACGTCCTTGGAATTGAGTCGGCTGATCGGCGCCCCTGAAAGAAGGGTACTTCGATGGCTTCATGACGAAGAGGCGACCCCACGATGGCTCCGCAGCTATTGTGCAGCCATGACAGTTCCAGAGGCAAAGGCCCTTGCATTGGCCTCCCGCGCTGGACCGTGGGCTGACGCGGCAGACCGGAAGGGATGACAAGCCTGAGTTCACTCACTGTTCCAGGAAATCGATAGCTGTCATGTTTGGAACTTGTGCGATCTACCGATGTTATCGGGATAGCCCTCGAAGAAAGACCGCAGCATGCCCGCCGAAAACCCCGCAGTCGCAAGCTTGAA
This sequence comes from Bosea sp. NBC_00550, assembly GCF_026020075.1. Taxonomy (NCBI): domain Bacteria; kingdom Pseudomonadati; phylum Pseudomonadota; class Alphaproteobacteria; order Hyphomicrobiales; family Alloboseaceae; genus Allobosea; species Allobosea sp. NBC_00550. The sequence continues at coordinate 578,417 of NZ_CP102773.1, read as the reverse complement.
GATCGAACAACGTGCGCAACGTCAGGCTGCTCGTAATAAGGGCCGTGACGCCGAACTTCACGATGCGTTGGAGGGTACATTCCCGGCGAGCGACCCGCTTTCGATGCAAACTTCAGTCACGCCCGGTGCCGCGGAAAACGAATTCGATAACGAGTTGTTCGATATCGCGGGCGAGCGCGTGAGTGAACTTCAGCAGCTGCTCCTCGATGAAATTCGGGCCCGGCCCCTACGGACGCTGGGCTGGGCCGCGGCGGCAGGCGTCGTTCTGGGCTTCTGGGCCGCCAGATAGCTTGTTGGCGCCCTGTGCGCATACCTCGCCGCTCAAGCGACCGGGGCGGTTAAGCTCGCTGCGCTCCGTTGCGGACCACTAGCGTGGCGGTACTCGTCACCATTTTTGCTGGGCGAGAGAGACAGGCTGACTGCAACGTTGTCCCCTTTTTGTGGCCCATCAGCCGCAACCTGGTTCGACATGGCGTAACCGCGTAGACGCGACATCGCGACCTCCCGAAGGAGATCATCGACGGACGCTACCGTATGTTCGGTCAGCGGCGCGGGGGGACACTAAGAGGCACGCGAATTTAAGCACCGCTTTTCAGCGTGAGGGGTCTTGCCCATGGCGGCCGCATGGGCCGGCAAACTGAGCTCCAGGTGGCCGGATCATTGCCCCCGGCGAACACGATTAGATCGGCCGTTTTCCCAGCGTCGCTCTTGATGCGCTTGAGTACGCCGCCATCCTCGACGGTGAGGCAGTCGTACTCTACGAGCATGGCGCATCGAATTTTGACGCTGGATTGCGCGGTGGGCCTGGAAGGCGTCATCGCTAAGTCGCGGGACACTCCTTATCGAGAGGGGCGTTGCAGGGCTCACGATCAGTTGCGTGCGATCGGAAAAAATCGTCATCGTGGGTTTAAATGACCGAACAACTGCGCGACGCTCGTGTTTATCTACGATCTTTTTTGAGATAGAACCGCAGTTCTTGTTTCGTTCGGGAGCAGCGCATGGCACGCCGTTCAGGCAGCGCCGATCTTCCGCTTCATCATGGCCGCGTACCGGGATGGCTCGGGCAACGCATGTCGAGATTGGGGGCGGTCATCTGCGAGGCGATCATTCACCATTACGGTCGCGAGGAATTGCTGCGGCGGCTCGCGCACCCCTTCTGGTTTCAGTCCTTTGGCGCTGTGATGGGGATGGATTGGCATTCGTCGGGGATCACTACGAGCGTCATAGGTGCGCTGAAGCGTGGACTCGCCCCGCTATCCGGCGAGCTGGGACTACATGTCTGCGGCGGCAGGGGCCGCCATTCGAGGCAGACGCCGTTCGAGCTACAGCAGATCGGTGCCAGAACCGGGTTCGATGGAGACGCGCTCGCTAAAGCCAGTCGTCTTGTCGCCAAAGTGGACAGCGCAGCGGTTCAGGACGGTTTCGATCTTTATCTACACGGCTTCTTCGTCACGGATGACGGCCAATGGGTAGTTGTTCAGCAAGGGATGAACGGTGATGGCGGCATCGCTCGCCGCTACCACTGGCAGTCGGAGGGTCTGGGAAGCTTTGTCGAGGCGCCGCACGCCGCCATCGATGGCGAGAGCCAGGGCAGGATCATCAATCTCACCGATGCCCGAGCTGCCCCCTCCCGTGATGGCCAGGTCGCTATTCTTCGTGACGTCGGACCGGACGCCATTGTTCGCGAGTACACTGCCTTGGAGCGAGGCCGTGCAGTGCCCGCGCTGTCGCCCGCGCAGCTCGCCTTGCCTCATCTGGTGATGCCCGCCCACCACGCCGTCAGGCCGAAGGATGTCCTTGCCCGAAGGCTTCATGGTGCCCTCGCAGCTGCAGCCGATCGCGCGCCTCATGACTTCTCGGAATTGCTGCTTGTCCCCGGTGTTGGAGCGCGCACGGTACGCTCTTTGGCGATGGTTGCCGAAGTCGTCCACGGAGCGCCGTACCGGTTCAGTGACCCCGCCCGGTTTTCGCTTGCTCACGGTGGCAAGGACCGTCAGCCTTTTGCCGTTCCGACCAAGATCTATGATCAGACGATTTCGGTTCTCAAATCGGCCGTTGAACGCGCAAAGCTAGGCCAGGACGATCGGCTGGCCGCCATCGCGCGCCTCGACCGGGAAAGCCGCCGATTGGAGGGCCTCGTGGAAGGCCCCTCGCTGGAAGAATATGTCCGCGAAGAGTGGCGGCGTTCGGCGGAATATGGCGGCCGAAGCGTTTTCGGCTGGGAGCGCGACGAGCTCGCCGACAGCAACGAACCGAGCAAACAAGCGACTCGCGCTAACTGACTGGCCGTCTCGGCCGCTCATTTCCCTAACCCGTCGGGAACGGCCGGCTCAAATGCGGCGAGCCCGCCAGACCGAAGCGCCAGGGGCGATCGGCGGCCCGAGAGATGCCGATCCGCACGCCGGCGATAATCTCGGGTTCGCCTGAGCGATCCATCACCGAAAACGGCGGCGCGCTTAAACTAAGGCAATCGTGAGCGGCGGTTATGCCAAGGGCCTGGGCCAAGCGCCCGGGCCCCGAACATAGAGGTCGAGTCGAACCCCGGCGCGCTCGCATCTGGTCCAGCCCATATTTCGGGTCGAGGGCCCGGATCAATACGGCCCCGTGATCGGTCGCAACAATGTTCAAGCACCAGTGCAGCCCGTAGGAGCGATAAACATAAGCGCGCCAAGCAGGCCCGAACATCGCGACGTTTGCCATGCTGGGACCGCGAAAACTGTGAGACGCCGGATCGTCAGCCAGATAGGCTTCGGTCTCGACGATCGTTCCGCCCACTCCATCGACGGTCAGATCCATGCCGATGAGGCGCGGAGCGAGCTGCAACGCGTCCATTTCGTTCAATTTATCGATCATATCGGGCTTTTCGTCAGAGGTTTGGCGAACGAAGACCCTGTTCCACGCGAAATACTTCCTGACTCATGCGTCGGCCGCCTCCCGATCAGCGGCATCGACGAGCAGCTTAAGCCCGTTACGGACGGCCATCGTGAGCTCTGGATCATCGTTGTTGTGGCTGCGAACGACCAAGCGTTCTATCTCGCTATCCAGTTCGTGGCGTAAGGTTGACCGACGGCCCCCTGACCCGTCCTCATTGGCTTGACGAATTGCGACGCTCAGCAAGCGCCTCAGGCCCGCATTCAACGCCTTGGCAATGACGACGTCAGGATCATTCGACACTTTGGGCCTCCAACGCCAAATGCTGGAACTATCGTATGTGGTGAGTAGTTCCTCGCTCGGTTTTCGGGTGTTCCTTTTGAGGGCAGTGGCATGGCTCCGCGCGCAATTTGGAAAGGCGTCCTCAAGGTCAGCGAGGTGACATGTCCTGTTGCTCTGTACACCGCGGCGTCCACGGCCGAGCGCATCTCGTTTCACACTCTCAATCGCAAAACCGGACACCGGGTGCACAGACAGTTCGTGGACGAAGTGACGGGAAAGCCGGTCGAGAAAGAAGATCAAGTCAAGGGTTATGACCGTGGCGCCGGGGACTATATCGTGCTTGAGCCGGATGAGATCGCCGATGCTATCCCCGAAAGCGACAAGACCCTCGACGTCGCTACATTTTTACCGTGTGACGAGATCGACGACGTCTTTTTCGACAGGCCCTATTATGTTGCGCCTAGTACGCCCGTCGCGTCCGAAGCCTTCAAGCTCATTCGCGACTCCATGGCTGCTCAGAAGAGTGCCGCCTTGGCGCGAACAGTGATCTTCCGCCGCATGAGGTCGATTCTGATCAGGCCGCACGGCGAAGGCCTCATCGCCACGACACTGAATTTCGACTATGAAGTGCGGTCGGCCGAAGAGGCATTCAGCGACATTCCCAAGATTAAGATCGAGGGCGAGATGCTCGAACTTGCTGAGCACATCATTAAGACGAAGGCCGGTGAATTCGATCCGAAGAACTTCGATGATCGTTACGAGGCTGCGCTCGCCGAGTTAGTCAAAGCCAAGATCGAAGGGCGGAAGATCAGGCCTCCAAAGCGCCAAGAACCCTCAAAGGTGGTCAACTTGCTGGATGCCTTGCGCCAGAGCGCCAAAACAAACGATAAGCCGGCGGCAAAATCGAAAGCCGCAAGCAAGGCCAAAGGCCAGCCCCAGCGCAAGGCTGGCTGATTATGTCTTGCGTGGTTCGAGACTCTTCCTGAGCGCGTCCATAATGCTGACGACATTGCTCTCGCTCGGTTGATCGACCTTTTTCCTGGGCGCCTTACGGCCTTTCTGCTTGGCGTTGATGATTTCGAGAAGTTCGTCCTGCACCGGATCCTGGGCCAATTCGGGCGACCAGTCCTTGGTACGATTCTTGATCAATTTCTCCATCAGCGAGCGCATATCCGCTTCGGGATCGACCTTCCGGATGCCGGCGAAGTATTCTTTTTCGGCTCGGACTTCGTCGCCATAGCGCAACGTCCAGAGGACGATGCCATTGTCACGGGGCTCCAGAAGGACAGCGCGTTCCCGCCGATAAAGCACAACCCGCGAGATGCCGACGGTCTTCGTCGACTTCATCGCCTCGCGAATGACCGAGAATGCCTCGTTGCCGATCTTATCGTCCGGAACGAGATAGTGCGGCGTGTCGTACCAAATCCAGCCGACCGAGGAGCGGGGTGCGAAAACATCGATGTCGATCGTGCGGGTGCTTTCGAGAGAGACGGCATCCAGTTCATCCTCTTCGAGCATGACATAGTCGTTATCGCCTTTCGCATACACCTTGACCTCGTCGTCCTCGCCAACGGGCTGACCCGTTTCGGCATCCACGAAACGGCTCTGGATCCTATTGCCAGTCTTCCGGTTGAGGGTGTGGAACCGAACCTTCTCGCTCTCAGAACGCGCGGGCAGCATCGCCACGGGACATGTCACGAGCGAGAGCTTCAAATAGCCTTTCCAGAAGGTGCGCTGAGCCATGGCCAGAATCTCCGATCGGGTTTCTGAACGCTCCGTCGAGCCTTCCGTTCCGGCACGGCTGATCGCTATTTGGTCGAGCCCAGTTTGCGGATGGCGTCCTTAAGCGAACCTTCGGCATCGCAATAACCCTCCCAGGCCTTCGTCTTCTTCAGGAGCGATGGCGCAGTGCGCACAGTAAATCGCGCGGGATCCAAGCCGGCCTTTACCTGAGACCAGACCAAAGGCATCGATACGTGAGCACCCGGCCTGGCGCGGGCCGAGAGCGGCGCGACCGCTGTCGCCATCCTGTCGTTTCGGAGATAATCAAGGAAAATGCGGCCATTGCGCAGCCGCTTGGCCATGTTGACCACGTAGCGTTCAGGTTTCTCGGCGGCCAGCTGCGCGCAGAGGCGGCGGGCAAAATCCTTCGCACTGGGCCAGTCGAGTGCCCCACGCCGCGGCTTGGCCAGCGGCGTTACCACATGCAGCCCCTTGCCTCCCGTCGTCTTGCAGAAACTGGCGAGACCAAGCTGATCCAAGCGTTGTTGCATCGCCTTCGCAGTTTCGATGACGTCCTCAAAGGAGACTCCGGGCCCGGGATCGAGATCGAATACAAGCCTGCCCGGCGTTTCCGGATCCCCCGGCTGGCAGTTCCAGGGATGCAGCTCGATGCCACCGATCTGCGCCGCTGCAATCAGTGCCTCGATCCGGTCGATCTGAAGATAGGATTTCTTGTCACCGAACACCTTCACGAGCTCGAACAGGTTAGAAGTACCCATCCCCGCGTGACGCTGAAAAAAGGTCTCGCCGTCAATCCCATCTGGGGCCCGCAAGAGGGAACACGGACGGCCCTTGATGTGCGGCAGCAGCCAGCCGCCGACCGCTTCGAAGTAACGAGCTAGATCCAGTTTCGAAACCGGTTTCCCGTCTTCACCGTCCGGCCAGAGCCGCTTGTCCGGATTGGAGATGGCAACACCCAATACGTCCACCCGCCCACCGCGTGTCGACCGACGTGCGACGGGGCCAGGCTGGGGTGTTTCAACGGCCTCCGGTTGGACTGGCAGTTCGGTCTCGACCTCCTCGGCCGGCTTGTCATCGCGCAAGCCCTTGAACGCGGCCTGCCTAACCATTCCATCACCGGTCCACCCAGCGAATTCGATCTCCGCGACCAGCGCCGGATTGACCCAGGTGACGCCCGGCTCGCGCCGCGGAGCGCCAGCACCGGTGAAGGGGGATTTCGACGCAGCTTGTTCCTTCAGTCGGGGCAACAGCGCCTGAACCTTTGCCGCGCCATAACCAGTCCCGACCCGGCCGATATAAACGAAATGAGAGCCGCGATGGACGCCGACGAGAAGAGAACGAAACTTGCCTGCCGTGGTCGACCAACCGCCAATGACGACCTCATGTCCCGCCCGGCATTTGGCTTTGGTCCAGCTGTCGCTTCGGCCGGAAACGTATGACGCATCAGTTCGCTTCGACACGATTCCTTCGAGCGAAAGACGGCATGCCGATTTCAAGACCGCCTCCCCGCCGCTCTCGAAGTGCTCGACATAACGCAGCGTGACGCCATCTCCGTTGGCGCGGAGGAGTTCTTCCAGTTGCGACTTGCGCGCCAGTAGGGTCTGGTCGCGCAGATCCTGACCGTCTGTCGCAAGAAGGTCGAAGGCAAAGAATACGAGATTGTCCGTCTTCTGCTCCGACAAAGCAGCCTGCAGCGCTGCGAAATCCGGCGCCCCATGCTCATCCAAGGCGACGACCTCGCCATCAATAATGCAATTCGGCAATGACGCGCCGGCTTTGGCAACCGCTTTGAATTTGGAGGTCCAGTCGAGGCCCTTACGCGTTTTCAAAGTCGCTTTGCCGTTTTCGACGCGAAGCTGGATTCGATAGCCATCGAACTTGATCTCGTGCACCCACCCATCACCTGACGGTGGACGCTCGACACTGCGACAAAGCTGAGGCGTCACGAATTCCGGAAGCGTAGACTTGCCTCTGCCTGCGTTTCTGGAGTTGCGCGTTTTAGCTGGCACCGTGTCCGTCGCATTGCGCCTCTTGTCCGCAGCAAGCCCCGACCGGCTGTCCCAAACAGCGCCTGCATCCATGGCCTCCTCCGTCAAAAGAAAGGGCTTGGGCGAGCGGCCCTTGCCTTCCGCGATCGCCTTCATCGTGCGGCCCGAGGCGACGGAGGTTTCATCCTTCAGAACGGCTTCCCCATCTCGATCGACGGCATGGTCGTCGCGATGCTTGATCAAGAGCCAGTTGGGGCGTTTTCCCCCGTCCCGATCCTTTCGCATGCGGACGAGAACGAAGCTGCCGTGCAGACGCTGACCGTCGAGGACGAATTTCAGGTCGCCCTTTTCAAATTGGCGCTGCGCACTGAGCTTTCCTTCGGGTTTCCAGAACCCGCGGTCCCAAAGCTGCACAGTACCGCCGCCGTACTGGCCTTTCGGGATGGTGCCTTCGAAATCACCGTAGGCCAGCGGATGGTCTTCAACCTCGACAGCCAGACGTTTGTCGTGCGGGTCAAGGGAAGGACCCTTGGTCACCGCCCAGGATTTGAAAACTCCATCCAGTTCCAGACGGAGATCATAGTGCAGTCGGGTGGCATCGTGCTTCTGGATGACGAAGCGCAGCCGGTCCGAAGAAGCCACCGCGGCATCGTCGCTCGGTTCCTTGGTTTTTTGGAAGTCGCGTTTGGCGCGATATGCCTGCAGCTTGCCGACCACGGAGCATCCCCTTCTGCGCTCCCATCAACGCAGGCGATTTTGGGGAGTTCCGTCGTGATGAACCAGCGGAAGCTTTGGCGCCTCTATCGCGCCATCGTGGGTGACTACATGCGAGCGCCAGGCTGCGAATGCGGGTGAAATCGACTTGTACGACCGCCTCGCCGCCGAATACCCTCATTGAGGGGACGGAGGGCATTATGGCGGATGTTGTGAAGCTGAGTTCCGGCGTGCCCCGCGTGCAACTGCGGCGCGCCGACGACCTGGTCGAGCGCATCGTCGCGTTGAAGTGCAATGCCGACGAGCGCGGGTTCAGGACCCTGTCCTATTTCCTTGAGGTCGCGCGGATCGAGGCCCAGCTTCAGGCCGACCGGATCGCCCAGGAGCATGAGACCGGAAAGCAGAAGCCGGAGCAGCCGTGGCTCCCTATCCAGGATGATGTTTGATGGCGAAGAAGCCTGCCAAACTGCCCGAGGTCGATCTCGACGTCATCGATGTGCGGCACGTCGCTATCACGACGAATGTCGAAGGTGAGACTTTGATCAGTCTCGAAATCGTCGGCGGCCAAGCGATGAACCTCGTTTTCTCGCCGGAGACGCTTGCCAAGCTGGAAGCACTGCTTGCCAAGGCAAATGCCCAGCACGCTAAGCGCGCTCCGATTCAGTAGGAGCGGCATGTGCGCACCCTGATGCTGACCCTGCTTCTTGCGATATCGACCTACGCGGCGGCGTTGGCTGCGGGGCCTCGAAAGGGAGACTTCATGCAGGATTATGTGACCTGCGATTTGTGGATGGACCAGCAGGCGGCAGGCGCCCAAATGCATGTGGCTGTTGGCCGCTGGATTGTCGACGCGCTCAGGCAGCATTCACCTTCCGGCCTGCCGCAGTTTTCGGATGGTCAGCTCGTCGAAATCGTAGAACAGTATTGCAAGGCTCAGCCCAGCCACACGCTGAGCGTAGCGACCTTTCTCGCCGGGCAACGGCTCCCCGACTAAGCAGGAGACCGCATATGTGCGGGCGTTTCAGCCAGGCCTATAGCTGGAGCGAGATTGTCGCCTTCAGTCAGCCGCTGACGGTGCCGGCAAACACGCCCAATCTCCGCGCCCGCTACAACATCGCGCCCACAACCGACATTGATATCATCGTGAAGACTGAGGCCGGCCGCGAGCTGAAGAGAGCGCGTTGGGGCCTAATCCCCGGCTGGCACAAGGGTGGGTTGAAAGACTTCAAACTCGCCGCCTTCAATGCGAGGGTCGAGACGGTCGAGACGAGCGGCACCTTCAAGCAAGCCTATGTGCGAAGACGGTGCATCATCCCCGCCAGCGGGTTCTTCGAATGGACCGGCGAAAAGAAGGACCGGGTGCCGCATTTCTTCTCTGCGGCCGACGGCGATCTGCTGGCGTTCGCGGGTCTCTGGGAAAATTACCGGAACCCCGATACGGGCGAGGACATCACCACCTGCACGATGATTGTCCGCGAAGCCAACGCGTGGACCGCGCAGTATCACGATCGGATGCCCTGCATGCTCATGCGCCAGGATTTCGAGGCTTGGCTGGACGGATCAGGCGGTATGGAACTGCTGAAGCAGCCGCCGCGCGAACTACGGGAATGGATCGTGTCGAAGCGCGTCAATAAGGCGGGCGAAGGCGACGATGACCCGACGACAATCGAACCTTTCAAGGATGATCTATTCTAGCTCCCCCGACCCGCGCAGGAACTAAATGCAGGTCTTCGCCATTCTTCGCTTAACCGTGGAGGAACGCGCTATGTCCAAGCCCAAGGATGAAACGGTTGGCCAGCCGAGGCGCGCAACCGACAGTCGACCGCGGCAAGGTTCGGAAACACCTGAGATCAAGGTGAAGCAATCTCAGATAGACGCCCCGCCGGCTGAAAAGGGTGATCGAAAGCCGTCCTCCTCGTGGAGTCCGATCGACCCCGGCCGGCCCGTTAAGAAACCCTAGATCAAAACAGTTGCCTAGAACGGTCCTTCGCCGGTTACGCCGGGATTACCCGGCCAGGGTGAGTAGCTCAGCCGCCGCAGCTAATATGGCCGCGGGTCAACCCATCTTCCTGCAAATGTCACTCGATGGATTTGCGGGGTACTTCGGCACGCTGGCAAGCAACGCGATCCAATCGCGATCGGGGTATTCCGCCATCATCCGCATGGCCAAGGCGCGCGCGCTGGCCACTGGCTCTGCCGGTTTCATGAGAACGCCTCGCTCGTAAAAGCAAACGACCGGTCAATCCTTGTGAAGCTTGCCCAGATTTCCAGGCAGCCCCGAGAACGGCAAGTCGTCCGGCCGCAGCAAGCTTTGGTCTGCATCGGGGCCGTGAGCATTGTCACCCTTATGCGCTTCGTCCCACTGTCGAATTTCGGATGTAAGGCGAGTGAACTCGTCTGCCCCTTCCGAACCATCTGTTGCGTCGCTGATCGCCGCAGCGCGTTCGACCGCAGCCCGATATTCCGCGTGGCTTGTGATGGTCATCGCCATATCTCCCACTGTCCCTATGTCGGCCAACCCCACGCCCGTCAGGCTTGTTCCAATCGGTGCTAATGACTCGCGACCCGTGGACAGAAGCCCTTCTAGTCCGGCTTAACGGCAAGAGCCCTGGCCACCGCCTCAGCAGCATCGTCCGCCGCGGCCTCGAAATCGGCAGCCTTCGATCGCGCGTGTTCGGCCGTTTCGCCGCGAAATTTGAGCGAAGCGCGATAAATCTCTTCGCCGGCCGAATTTTCTACAGCTGCTGTCAAATCGACGGAGTTACCATCAGGTAAGGCATCGTGGGCCATGTCCGCCAAGGCCACCTGTGCCGCGTCTACGGCGGATTTATCACTCGCGAACTCCTTCGGCTCGTTGTCGCAATCTGTCTTCGTCCCGTCATTCATGGTGAAGCGATACACCGGCATGTCGCCCTCCGTTGAGCCGAAGCCTGATGGCTCAGTCGCGCCGAACTACACAAGGGGTTCGAATAGTTCCGCTTCCTGCTGCCTTCTCTCCGAGGCGGGAAGACGGCTGGGGCTGCCATCACCGATCCCGTTGCATGGCCGTAGTTGGGATGATGTTGGTTCTGCGTTTAATCAGCCGCCTCCGACCACCGCTCCCTGGCCTCAGCCGCGGGGACGATAAGCTTGATGATATCTCCATCCACACCGATCACGAGCCCGAGGTCGATATAGTGGTGTGCTCCACCAGACTCCGGATCGTTCTTCTTGAGCTTGATGAGCTGTCCGCTCAGTGCGTCGACGGTCCCGACGTGAACTCCATCGGAGCCCAGCACGCGTTGGCCTTCCTTGATTTGCTCGACGAACATCATCGCCTTGATCTCCTGGTGATACCTATTGAAGCGGCAACGGAGCGATCGGCGCAGAAGTTCCAACGAGCCAGCGGAACCAAGCTCCCATTGAGATTTTCGGCGGGGTGCGCAATCTCAAGACAGGGCAATGGGTGCGGATGGATTTCGGTGCGATAGTTGCGGCTCTGCCGTCGCATCTTTGGCCAACAAGCGACGTGTATTGTGGCGCTGCTCGCCCCATCTCGCGACATGGTCGGAATAGCGGGCCTTGTTGACCTCAGTGTTGTTTTGCGGAGCGAATGTTCGTCAGCCAGTTGTCGCTGATCCGCTTCGTGATCGTTCAGCGTAAAAAACCTTTAGCGACAAATTCTTCCCAACCCTCCAGCTGAGCATCCAGCATCTCATCTGATGCTACGGGAGCCGCTTTCGACGGGGCGTGCCGCTTTCCTGCTCGGGTCAGCGCGGCTTTGCCCGCGGCCCGCCGACGGTTCTCCACAAGCGTCGCCCCGTCCTCCTCGCGCCAAATCTCGGTCAGGTCGCCATTGAGGATGTGCTCGATATGCGCTGGCTCGAAGACGTGAAAGGTCACTGCCTTCGATCGCCCGCGCAATTTGACCGTTCGGGTTCCGGCACTCTGCAGGCGGCCAGCGCCCATCCATTTGTGGCGCTCGCGGGAAGACATCGACAGGATGTCCTCCGCCTCACTCGGAAGTACCGGAAGGTTTGCTAGTCCTCGCATCGCCTGGGAAATTGTCGTGGATGCGGCTTCGAATTCGTCCAGCGACGCGCCCGGCATATCCAGCAAAGCTTTCCCGGCTTCGACTTTCAGGAATTTCCTTGTCGCCCAAGGCAGCTTCCGTCGGAGTTCGCGTTCTATGCCCTTGGCCCGGACTGAAGATCCAAGGGTCGCACTCGATTGCAGGGGCCACTCGGCGGTTAGGTCTGATGTGCGATTCACGTCAATCGCTCGCTTCTGATAGCCCACTGGCTCAACCGCCTACAGCGCTCCCGAGTTCCGGCCAAAAAGCAAGCTTGACTCGGAATGCGGTACCGAGAACATAAGAGGAACATAAGGCGTCATTCTATAGGTATAGGCCAGTTGCTGTCACAGCCGGTATTCCAGTCGCTCCGCGACCAGATCGAGCGAATTGAAGGGCGGGGCACTCGTGATCGGACGGTCCTGCCGTTCGGAATCACGATGGTCGATTCACGCTTACCTGGGGGCGGTCTGGCACGGGGTGCTCTGCATGAGGTCGCCGGCGGCGGCAACGGTGCCCTCGACGGCGCCGCGGCCGCTCTGTTCAGCGCCGGTGTCGCAGCCAGAAGCCGCGGCAAAGTGCTCTGGTGCCTGACCAGGGCCGACCTCTTCGCCCCAGCATTCGCCCAGGCGGGGCTCGTTCCCGACCGCGTCATCTACGTCGAGGCCGGCGATGACAAAACGGTTCTCGCCTGCATGGAAGAGGGCCTGCGCCATGGCGGGCTTGGCTCCGTCGTCGGAGAAGTCGCCCGTCTTTCGATGACGGCGTCCCGGCGGCTCCAGCTTGCAGCTGAAGGAACAGGCTCGATCGGTATTGCCTTACGCAGATGGCGACGGGAGGTGGACGCCTCCGACTTCGGGCAGCCGACAGCAGCGATGACCCGATGGCGGGTCTCGGTTCTCCCATCAACGGCACTACCGGTGCCGGGCGTGGGACGGCCACGATGGCTTGTCGAGCTGATCAGGGCCAGGGCGGGCGAAAGCGCGGATTTTGAATTGGAGGCATGCGATGACACGGGTCGTCTCCGTCTTCCTGCCGAACTGGTCAATCGATCGGTACCGACGGATGGCTGGCGACGCGCCTCGGCCTGAAGTCCCGCTCGTCCTCATCGCTCGCGACGGAAGCAGGAGGTTGGTGCAGGCTGCAAATGCCGCTGCACTCGCCGCCGGGCTACGCGTCGGCATGCCGGCCACAAAGGCGCAGGTGCTTGTGTCATCGTTGGTGGTTAAGCAAGCCGATCTTGCAGCAGACGCGCGGGAACTGGAGCGACTCGCGATCTGGCTGCATCAGCGTGTCGCGCCGATTGTGGCGCCGGATCCGCCGCATGGCATCGTCATCGACACGACTGGCGCCGACCACCTCCATGGCGGCGAAGCGGACATGCTGGAGGCCATCGTCGGACGCCTCGCGATGTCGGGCGTCGAGGCAAGGGCCGCGATCGCCGACAGCTGGGGCGCCGCCCATGCGCTGGCGCGATACGTCTCTCGGTCCATAGTCATCGCGCCTGTCCGGCATGAGGCGCATCCGCTATTACCCCTTCCGTTAGAATGCCTTCGGCTGCCTGCGCAGATATCGGCCGACCTGCGTGTGCTCGGTTTCGACACGGTCGGCGACATCATCGCCCAGCCCCGTTCTCCGCTAACCCTTCGTTTCGGACCCGCGATCGCCCGTCGACTGGCCCAAGCCCTCGGGGAAGTCGCCGAACCTATCGTCGCGATCCGACCACCCGACCTGATCGAGGTGCGGCGAGCGTTCGCCGAGCCGATCGGCGCTTCGGAGACCATCGCCCGCTACATCGGCAAGCTCGTGGCGCAACTCTGCGAGCGCTTGGAACAGCGGGGTCTGGGCGCTCGCCGGCTCGATCTCGTCTGCCATCGCGTCGACCGCGGCCTTCAAACGGTCCGGGTGGGTCTGGCGCGACCGGTCTGCGATGGCAAGCGGCTGACGCGGCTGCTCTGCGAGAAGATCGAGGCGATCGAGCCGGGCTTCGGCATCGAGATCATGACGCTTGCGGCTACGCTGGCCGAGCCCTTGGAACGGAAGCAGTCCATCAGCTCTCTCGTCGAGGAGACCAGCCCCGACATTTCCGGGTTGATCGATATCCTCGCCAATCGGGTTGGCGAACAGGCCGTCTATCGTCTCGCGCCCGTGTCAAGCGACGTTCCCGAGCGTTCGGTTCGCCGCGTTGGGGCGCTTACCGAGGAGACCGGGGCGGCATGGCCGCGCCATTGGCCCCGCCCGGCACGGCTGCTGCCGCGTCCGGAGCCTGTCGAGACCATGGCGCTATTGCCAGATCATCCGCCGTCCTGGTTCAGCTGGCGTGGCGTCCGCCGGCGGGTCCAGCGGGCCGACGGGCCGGAGCGCGTATTCGGCGAGTGGTGGAAGCGCGAGGCCGAGATGGTGGCCGTACGCGACTACTTCCGGGTCGAAGACGATGCCGGTGAGCGCTATTGGATCTATCGCGCAGGTGACGGCGAGGATGTCGCCACGGGATCGCATCGCTGGTTCCTTCATGGAATTTTCGGATGAACGCCCGCTACGCCGAGTTGCAGGTCACGAGCCATTTCAGCTTCCTGCGTGGCGCATCCTCCGCCGAGGAGCTGTTCGCGCAAGCAGCCTTGCTGGGCATCGAAGCCCTGGCCGTCGCAGACCGCAACTCGCTGGCCGGCATCGTTCGCGCCCACGAAGCGGCCAAGGCGACAGGTGTCAGGCTCATCGTCGGCTGCCGGCTGGATCTCACCGACGGAATGTCGCTCCTCGTCTATCCCACCGACCGGGCAGCCTACTCCCGACTTTGCCGGCTGCTCTCGATCGGCAAGAAGCGCGGCGGCAAGGGGCGCTGCCATCTCGAATGGTCAGACGTCATTGCCCAAGGCGATGGCGTGATCGCCGTCCTTGTTCCGGATTTGCCTGACGACGAGTGCGCGTTTCGCCTGCGCCGGCTGCGAGAGGGATTCGGCGACCGTGCTTATCTCGCGCTATCGCTGCGCCGCCGACCGAATGATCACCTTCGCCTTCACGAATTGGCGAATCTCGCCATCCGCATGCGCGTACCCACGGTCGCGACCAACGACGTGCTCTTTCACGAGCCAGTACGTCGGATCCTGCAGGATGTTGTGACCTGCATCCGCCACAACGTTACGATCGATGCGCTGGGCAACCGGCGTGAGCGCCATGCGGACCGCTACCTGAAGCCGCCGGCGGAGATGCACCGGCTCTTCGCCCGCTACCCCGAGGCTCTGGACCGGGCGCTGCAGATCGCCGACCGCTGCCGGTTCTCGCTCGACGAGCTCGCATACCAATATCCGGAGGAGCGCGACGATCCCACGCTGACGCCTCAGGAGACATTGACGAAGCTGACATGGGAGGGCGCCGCGCAACGCTATCCCGAGGGCATGTCGGACAGTGTACGGGCAAGCCTCAACCATGAGCTGTCGCTGATAGAGCGGCTGGGCTACGCGCCTTACTTCCTGACGGTGAACTCTATCGTCCGTTTCGCCCGCTCGCGCCATATCCTCTGCCAGGGCCGCGGCTCGGCCGCGAATTCCGCCGTCTGTTTCGTGCTCGGCATCACCTCGATCGATCCCGGCCTCAATGATCTCCTCTTCGAGCGTTTCGTCTCGGAAGAACGCCGGGAGCCACCTGACATCGACGTCGACTTCGAGCACGAGCGGCGCGAGATCGTTATGCAGTGGGTGTTTGACACTTACGGCCGTGATCACGCGGCCCTGTGCTCGACCGTCATCCGATACCGGACCAAGGGGGCCTTGCGCGATGTCGGCAAGGCTCTGGGGCTCCCTGAAGATCTGATCGGTACATTGTCGTCGCAGGTCTGGGCCTGGTCAGAGGAAGGCGTCGAGAAGCGGCATGTAGAAGAGCTAAATCTCAACCTGGCCGATCGAAGACTTCGCCTTGCGCTCGATCTCGCTCGCCAACTCCAGGGCGCGCCACGGCATCTCTCTCAGCACCCCGGCGGGTTCGTCCTGACTCATGATCGCCTCGACGACCTCGTCCCGATCGAGCCGGCGGCGATGACCGATCGCCAGATCATCGAATGGGACAAGGACGATATCGACGCTTTGCGTTTCATGAAGGTCGACGTGCTCGCGCTTGGCATGCTCACCTGCATGAAGCGGGGTCTGGACATGCTCGCTGACCACAAAGGCATCAAGCTCGACCTGGCGTCGATCCCCCCGGAGGATCCCCGAACCTACGCGATGATCCGCAAGGCCGACACGCTCGGGACCTTCCAGATCGAGAGCCGAGCTCAAATGTCGATGCTGCCTCGGCTCAAGCCGCGGACGTACTATGACCTCGTCGTGCAGGTCGCGATCGTTCGGCCTGGCCCGATCCAGGGCGACATGGTTCATCCCTATCTCAGGCGCCGCGAGGGCAACGAGCCGGTGCACTATCCCAAGCCAGAGCTCGAAAAAGTTCTCGGAAAAACGCTGGGTGTACCGCTGTTTCAGGAGCAGGCGATGCGCGTGGCAATTGAGTGCGCCGGCTTCACGCCTGGCGAAGCCGATATGCTGCGAAAGAGCATGGCGACCTTTAAGTTCACCGGTGGGGTCTCTGCTTTCAAGGAGAAGCTGGTCGTCGGCATGGTCGAAAATGGCTATGAGGCCGAGTTTGCCAAAAAAACATTTCGGCAGCTCGAAGGATTTGGGAGCTACGGGTTTCCCGAGAGCCACGCTGCCTCCTTCGCCCTGATCGCCTATGCCTCTGCCTGGCTGAAGTGCTGGCATCCAGACGTCTTTTGCGCCGCGCTCCTAAATAGCCAGCCGATGGGATTCTACGCGCCGGCCCAGATCGTGCGGGATGCCCGCGACCATGACGTGGAGGTTCGGCCGGTCTGCGCCAACATCTCCCGCTGGGACTGCACGCTGGAGCCCACAGGTGACGAAACGAGGTTCGCTGTTCGCCTAGGGCTTCGGATGGTGAAGGGGCTCTCAAATGCCCATGCGGCCGCGATCATCACCGCGCGAGCCCGCCTGCCGTTCGAGTCGATCGAGGATCTCTGGCGCCGCTCTTGTGTGCCTGTGGCGGCGTTGGCCCAGATTGCCGAGGCCGACGGGTTCCAGCCCAGTCTCGGCCTCGCGCGGCGGGAAGCGATCTGGGCGATCCGAGTACTGCGAGACGAACCGCTGCCCCTATTTGCGGCCGCTGTGGATCGACAAGCCGACGAGGCGCCGGAGCCAATGGTTGCGCTAAGACCGATGGTGGCCGGCGGAGACGTCGTCGAGGACTACCGACACGTCGGGCTGTCGCTTCGCGATCACCCGGTCTCGTTCCTGCGCCACGATCTAAAACGCAGGGGCATCGTGAGCTGCGAGGTCGCGATGGAAACTCGCGACGGACGATGGATCGAGACCGCGGGCATCGTACTGGTGCGGCAACGTCCAGGTTCAGCTAAGGGCGTCATGTTCATCACACTGGAAGACGAGACTGGCATCGCCAATCTCGTCGTATGGCCGAAGGTGTTCGAGCGCTTTCGGCGAACGATTTTGTCGGCCGGGATGATATCGGTACGAGGACGCATTCAGCGGGAGGGCGAGGTTGTGCATCTCGTCGCTCAGCGGCTCACCGACTTATCCGCCGACCTCGCCGGCGTGGGCCAGCGGGATCGCCAATTCCCTTTGCCGCGCGGCCGGGGCGATGAATTCCACCACGGCTCGCCGACCCCGGACCCGCGCGACCTACCGCCGAAAGACCTCCGTACCCGGGATATCTACCTCCCCGACCTGCACCTCGACACGATCAAGGTGAAGACACGAGACTTTCGGTGACCAGCCAATGGCACCTCGCTCCTGACTTGCATCGACCTCTGGGCATGATGATCTCGTGTCTATGCTCAATCAACGCTTGAGAGTGATCGACCTCGAGACCGCCGGAGACGGCCCGCATGACGTCTGCGAAATCGGCTGGCAGGACATCTCCATCGGTGCAGACGGTCAATGGCAACTTAATGAGGAGCGCGGCGCGCATTTCGTGAAGCCGGGCAGGCCTATTTCCCCAGACACGATGGCGGTACATCATATCCGTGACGAGGACGTTGCCGATGCTCCGTTCTGGAATGAAATTGCCCCTTCGATCCTAAAGCCGCCAGGCGGCGTCATCGCTCTAGCAGCGCACCGCGCGGCGTTCGAGCAGCGCTATTGCCGGCCGCGCCTGAGCGCGGGAGCGAAATGGATCTGTACGTGGAAATGCGCTTTGCGGCTCTGGCCGCACCTGCCGCGATTCTCCAACCAGCTTCTGCGGTATCAGCGCAAGCCTGAAGGCCTCGTCCATGAAATCGGGCTACCCGCACATCGAGCTATGCCTGACGCCTACGTGACGGCACATCACCTAAGGGACATGTTGAACCAAGCATCGCTAGAGCAGCTACTGTTGTGGAGCAGTCAACCGGGGCTCTTGCCTCGCGTGCCGACCGGCCTCGACCGTGGCAAGAGTTGGGATCAGCTGAGTCTCGCTGCCTTGTCAGAGATGGTGGCAGGCCGCGATGCTGATCTCCGCTTCAGTGCCCAGACTGAAATGGAACGTCGACGGATCGGGCTCGAGATCGAAGCAGAACCTGCTCAAGCGAGATTGTTGTAGTCCCCGACCGTTCGTCGGCTGGAAGCCAAGCCCAGCTGGGCTGATCGCATTCGCCACGGTGTCGCTCGGCCGGAGTAGCAGGCTGACTTTTCTCCAACGTGTGGCGGCACGATAAGTCCGACCTCTTTAACGAAGCGCGCGCGTTCAAATTCCTCCGCGTTCGCCACTCGCCGGTTCGATTGAAATGTCATGGAGAAAATTGGGCAAGAGAGAGTTACCTCACTATCTGCCCTACCGCGCGAAACTTGCGCCGCCTCGTCGGCAGTCCCCAACTCGAGAGATCGCTTAAGCCATAGGAACGAAAGTTCAACGTCTGGGTTGAGCGGCCATGAGCCGATTGGTGATCCGCAACGACGATGAGCTGAACGCCGCGCTTGAGCGCGCCCATGATCTGGCGGGCTGCACTCACGACAGCGACGAAGAGCGAGAGCTGTCCGCAATCGCCGATGCCGTGAAAATCTACGAGGACACACTCGCCATGCTGAGAGGCGTAGAGAACAGGGCTGCGGCTGACCCTGAGCGAGACGTCCCGACTGGTAGCGGGTCGGAGTAAACGGAATGCCGATCGACAATCCGCCGCCGCCCGATAAGGCCACGAAAGCCGGAATAGGTGCGGTCGCGATAATCGCTTTCATCATCATGGCGATATTCTTCGGCTTCAACTTCTACCATGCCGACACGCAGCGCGACTTGAAGTCTGGCCAGCTCGATCCAAGAGACGCGCCGAAAAGCCCGACCGATCTACAGGCCCCAAGGCCTCCGCAGAAATAGGATACGCAGGACCGCGTGTGCACGCCGAGAAGGAGGAGGCTCGTACCGCAATGACCAAACACACCCCCGGCGAGGCCAAGCTTGTCAGGAGATTGCTGGAAATCATTGCTGCTGAGGGGCTCGTAAGTCCCGACCTGCTGGAGCCACATGCGACGGTCGACGATATCGGTCTTTCGCTTGATGACCTGACGCTCATCGGAAATGCGATAGAGCGTGAATTCGACTGCGATATGATGCCTGACGAAGAGATGCAGGCGTGCACTACGGTTCGCGAGCTTGTCGGGCTGATTGGTCGAAGGCTTCAAGATCGTGCGGCTAGCAACCGATGACAGCTCCCATAATCGACGCGGCGGCAAAAAGAGGCTTCCGAGCCTCGGGTATGACGAGAACTGAGCACGCTTAGTTGCAATTGACCCTACGAAAAAGGCGCCCAGCCAGCCGAAGCGCGACCGGATCTTGAACACCTCAAACTAGGACACCTAAATCAGCGTCATCCGCCCGCCAACCGCGGCGCGGACCCAAATCCATGTTGCTTCTAGGAGGATGTGGCGATGGCACTGATGCCTTCGGATGAATTTGAACAACC
This sequence comes from Bosea sp. NBC_00550, assembly GCF_026020075.1. NCBI lineage: Bacteria > Pseudomonadati > Pseudomonadota > Alphaproteobacteria > Hyphomicrobiales > Alloboseaceae > Allobosea > Allobosea sp. NBC_00550. The sequence goes on along the minus strand of NZ_CP102773.1, from coordinate 558,817 downwards.
TGTTGTCATTCTGACCGGTCTCGGAATCCCGACCACCGTCTCGTCGGCGATGGAGGCCTACATGTTTCTGGCGGATTGGCCGAAGAGCCAGAGAGACGCTGTCCACGCCTTCGCATTGAGGGCCTGCTTGGCGGCGGTCCGCGACGAGATTGAGCCCGAGACTGCGAAAGGCGTCTTCGCCTCCTGGGCTGAGAAGAACGACATTCTGGCGCCGGACGTGACCGCGTTTGCAACCAGCCGCCGGACAGGATCGCACGGCACCGCCTGAAACGAAAAGGCCCCGCCAGCCGGAGCTGACGGGGCCATTAAGCGCGGCGCGGAACAAAACCAATCAGCTATCAACGTGCTCTCTCTCAACTGGTCCGTGGAGAGTGCCTTGGCATCATGTCCCTAATCATGGAGGTGTACCGTCGCGTGGGATCGAACTGCCGCGGTCGGCTTATGAGGTTCTCAATTTGATTGCTAGCGAACCGCACTTGGGCGGGAGCTTGCGCCCAAAGGCAGCGCCAAAGCCATAAGGCGCCGCGCCATCTTCCTTTAGGGCTTCAATACGACCTTGATGCAGCCGTCCTCCTTGTCGCGGAATTTTCTGTACATTTCGGGCGCATCCTCGAGACTCGCTGGATGGGTGATGACGAAGCTCGGGTCGATTTCTCCGGCCTCGATCCTCGCCAGCAGCGGCTTTGTGTAAGCCTGGACATGGGTCTGGCCCATTTTAAAAGTCAGGCCTTTGTTCATCGCGGCGCCCAGCGGGATTTTGTCGCCCATTCCGACATAGACGCCGGGAATCGAAACCGTGCCCCCCTTGCGGCAACGTTTCCATTAGGGCCCAGCCGTGACTTTTTCGTACCGCTTCCGCGACGCGGCGGGGCGGCGTGGTGTATGTCCGCCGCGGCCTGTGATTGAGGTCATCAACCAGTGGTGTCACGGGGATCAATCGACAACATGACCCATAACGAGGAATACGCATGAGTTCCGATCGACGGTGGTGACCAACACCAGGGCGAGGCAACTGACTTCGACGAGCTGGCGAACGTGCTCGCGAGCCCTATAAGCAGCGCCATATGCGAGTATTTTTAAGTCAGTGCTCGATCACATGGATGCGCGTGGGGGTCCATTCGACGCCGCATTCGTCGCCGCGGCGCAAGTTTGGCATGTCCATGCTGGGAACCCGGATCCGCAGTTCTTGCCCGGCCTTGCTGCCTAGGACAAGAACGCTGTCGCCATAGTTCACCAACTCCTCCACGGTAATGGAATTTCGCAGGGGCGATGCTCCCGCCCGTTCGGAATTGAGCCGGACCGTTTCGGGGCGAACCAGCACGCTGATGTCCTTGCCCGGAGAGATGTGCCGGGCGCTGGTGGCGACCGTGCCGAACCCGTCGACGTCCACGAGGCCGTCCTCGCGGGTCTTGCCCGAGAACAGGTTGCTGTCGCCGACGAAGGAGGCGACAAAGCGCGTCTTAGGCGTGAAGTAGACCTCGCTCGGCGTTCCGATCTGCTCTATGCGGCCTCGGTTGAAGACGGCGATGCGATCCGACATCGCCATCGCCTCGGTCTGGTCATGGGTCACATAGATCATGGTGACGCCAAGCTCGCGATGGATGCGCTTCAGCTCCATCTGCATTTGCTCGCGCAAGGTCTTGTCGAGCGCTCCCAAGGGCTCGTCGAGCAGAACGAGGTCCGGCTGGAATACGAGGGCGCGCGCCAGTGCGACGCGCTGCTGCTGGCCGCCGGAGAGCTCGGCCGGGGCGCGGCCGGCATAGTCGGCGAGCCCGACCATGGCGAGCGCAGCCGCGACCTTCGCCTGCGCCAGCGCCTTGGCGACGCCGCGCATGCGCAACGGAAAGCCGACATTTTCAGCCGCGTTCATATGAGGAAACAAGGCATAGTTCTGGAAGACCATGCCGATATTCCGGTCATAGGGCTCGACTGCATCGATCTGGCGCCCGGCGATGCTGATCTCGCCTCGCGTGGGGCGCGCAAAACCTGCGATCATCATCAGCGTGGTCGTCTTGCCGGAACCGGAGGGGCCGAGGAAGGAGATGAACTCGCCCGGCGCGACATCCAGGTCGATGGCGTCGACCGCGTTTTGCCCTGGCAGATAGCTCTTGGTCACCGATTTCAGCGACAGCGAACGGGCGGTTTCCATCGGAAGGCTCCAGCGTCTCAGAGGGTCGTCGCAGGCCGTTGCCGGCGCACAAGCCGGGCGGCGAACTGCGCACCGAGCCCGGCCAGCACGGCAGCCAGCAGTAGCGAGGATGCGGCGGAAATGGCAGGGTCGGCTTCCATCTGGAAACTGTTGAACATCTGGCGAGGCAGGGTTGCGCTGTCGCGGCCGGAGATGAAGATCGCGATCACCGCCTCGTCGAAGGAATGGATGAAGGCAAACAGCGCCGCCACGAGGAAGGCCGGTCGCAAGATTGGAAAAGTCACCAGCCGAAAGGTCTTCAGCGGCCGGGCGCCGAGATTCGCTGCAGCGTTCTCGAGTCTGCGATCGAAACTGACCAGCGCCGAGGTCAACGTCAGTACCACGACCGGTATCGACAGGCAGGCATGGGCGAGGATCACGCCGGTCATGCTCTGAACCAGCCCGAGCGAACCGAAATAGCTATAATAGCCCAGCGCCATCACGATGTGGGGCACGATCAGCGGCATCATAACGACGAGCCGGAAGGCCGCCCGAAAGCGAAACCGGTAGCGCACCAGCGCGAAGGAGGCGGGCGCACCGAGCAGCATCGCCAGGACCATCGTACCAAGCCCGATCAGGAAGCTGTTCAGAACCGGGCCCGTCCAGTTCGGATCGGAAAAGAAGCGCCGGTAATAGCCCAGCCAATAGCCCGGTGGCGGAAACTCCAACGACGGCGCGGTGCTGAAGGACATCGGCACGACGATGAACATCGGAGCGGCCAGCAGGATCGCGACAACAACCGCGATGATCACCGTGGAGCGCGACATCTCACCTCCACATCTTTTCGATGCCGAATAGGCGGTCGTAGATCACGAAGAGAGCGACCGCGGCGGCGAGCAGGACCATCGAAGTCGCCGAGGCCGCGCCAAATTCGAGCAATTGCTCGATTTGCTGGCCGATGCGACCGGCGATCATCTTGTCCTGCGGGCTTCCGATCAGCGTCGGCGTCACATAGAAGCCGAGGCAGGTGATGAAGACCAGGGTAGCGCCATTGAGCACGCCGGGCAGGCTCTGCGGCAGATAGACGGTCAAAAAGGCCCTGAGCGGCCGGGCGCCGAGGCTGGCTGCGGCGCGCATATAGACCTCGTCGATACGCTTCATCACGGCATAGAGCGCCAGCACCATGAACGGCACCAGCATATGGGCCATAGCGAAGGTCGCGGCGAAGGTGGTGAAGAGCAGGCGCGGCGGTGGGGTGACGCCGAGCGCCACGAGGACTCCGACGACCGGCCCGCGCGCGCCCAGGATTACCATCCACGCGTAGGTGCGGACGAGAAAGCTCGTCCAGAAGCTCAGCGCCACGACACCGAGCAAAAAGGCTGCGACCGCCCCGCCCTTCCGGGCTGCGACATAGGCCACGGGATAGGCGAAGATGAGGCTGGTGACCGTGACGATCAGCGCCGTCTGGAAAGTTCGCGCAAGGACGCTGAGATCGTATTTCGAGGCGAAGAATTCGGCGTAATTGTCGAGGCCTAACGTAGGCTCGCTCACGCTTATCCAGACGACCAGGCCCAGTGGCGCGAGGAAGAACACGGCCAGGAACAGGGTAGCTGGCGCATAGAGCAGGAACGGCGGCCGGATCAGGGCTCTGCCCCATCCGGACGCGCTCCAAGAGCCTCCTTGCGCTGCGACCGGCAGGGTCAAGTCGACAGCCATTGTTCGAAGCGCTTGGCCATGACGTCGAGCTGCGGCAACAGCTTCTCGGCATCGAGGATGACGGATCTCGACAGGTTCTCCGGCGAGGTCGGCATGTGGCGGATGACTTCGGGTGACAGATATTTGAACGAGATGGGGTTCATCGGGCCGTAATTGTTCTTCTGCGCGAACTGCGCCAGCCGCTCAGGACCGACGGCGAACTCGATGAAGCGCCAGGCATTCTTGGCCCGTGGGGAGCCGCGCGCGACCACCCAAGTCGCGACATCGATCACGGCCTGATCGAACACGAGTTCGACCGGCTGCTTCTGATCGACCATCGCCTGCGCGCTGGTGTTCCACATACCGATCAACTCGACCTCGCCATCACGCAGCAATTGCTGGGATTGCGGGCTCTGGCTCCACCAGACGCGGACCTCTTTCTTGATCCTGTCGAGTGATTTGAAGGCGCGGTCGAGATCATATGGAAACAGCTTCGCAGGCTCGACACCGTCCGCCATCAGCGCAAAGGCGAGCACGCGGGCAGGGTAGTTCTGCAAGCTGCGCGAACCCGGAAATCTGGTGGTGTCCCAGAACTCCTTCCAACTCTTCGGACCGCCATTGGGCATCTTGTCGCGGCGATAGGCGATGATGTTGGCGAAGGCATGCGAGTTGACGCCGTTCAGCGTCACCGCCCCGGGCCAGAGCGACGAGGTAGGGATCTTGCTCTCGTCATAGGTGTCGATCAGCTTGGCGTGGTTGGCGCGGCCGAGCTCAGCGACGCCAAGTGTCGTCACGTCGAATTCATAGACGCCGGTGCGGGCTTGCGCGGCGAGTTTGGCGAACGAAACCGGTGCGATCGTGCGGATCTCAATGCCGGTCTCCGCCGTGAACGGGGTGAAGAGTATCGCGCGCGCTGCTTCTTCCCAAGGACCGCCCCAGGTATTGATGTAGAGCGTCTCGGCGGCGCGAGCCCGCTTGATAAAGGGAATCGCGACGAGGCCGCCCCCCAGCATCGATAGCAGGTTGCGGCGCGTGGTCTGCGGTCGAGCCATCACTTTCCTAACCATGATACTGTCCTCTCAACCGATCGTTGCGCGATAGAGACGTAGCCAGTTGCCGGAGGTGAGCTTCTCGACCTCGGCCGCATTGAAACCGACCCGCTCCAGTGCCGGTGCGACGTCGGCCAGGCCGCTTATTTTCTTCAGCCAAGCTGGCTTCTCGCTGGGGCCGGCCTTGGCTGCCGAGCCCGCGCCGTACTGGACCGAGCGGGTCCAACGGCCCGAGCGCATCCAATCGAGATAGGCCTGGCTGGAGTGATGGCTGAAATCGGTGCCAAGGGCGACATGGTCGATGCCGGCTATGTCGACGGTCTGCGCCACCATCCGCGCCCAGGCATCGACGCTGTCGCAGGCCGGTTCAGGCGTGATGTTGCGATAGGCGGCGCAGCCAATGACGCCGCCCTTTTCCGCTAGCGCCTTGATGATCGCATCGCTCTTGTTGCGCTTGTGCGGAAAGACGGAGGCCGGGTTGGCGTGGGTGATCGAGACCGGCTTTTGCGACCACTCGATTGTATCGAGCGTGGTCTGGTCGCCGACATGCGAGAGGTCGATCAGCATGCCGCACTGGTTCATTTCCCGGACGACCTCGCGGCCAAAGCGGGCGAGGCCAGGATCTACCGTCTCGTAGCAGCTCGAGCCAAGCTCGTTCTGGTTGTTGTAGGTGAGCTGCAGGACCTTGACGCCGAGATCGGCGAAGAGCTCGACATAGCGGATGCGGCCATCGAGTAGATTGGTGTTCTGGTAGCCCAGCAGCATCGCGACCTTGCCGTCGCGATCGGCTGCGAGGATGTCGTCGGTCGTCCGCACAATAGTCATCAGATCGGCGTTGGCGCGCGCAAGGTCGCGCCACTTCGCGACGGAATCAAATGACTCGATCGCGCCTTCCCAGAAGCCAAGCGTCGGCGTGACGCAACTGAATCCGCCGGCCTTGAGATCCTCGAATACGCCGCGGTCGAACAAACCGCATTGCAAGCCGTCTATCAGCATCGGAGAGCGCCTTTACGAAGCGGAGGAAACAGGAGTGGCATGAAGCCGGGAGGGGTCGGCGGTCAGCATCGAGAGATCGGTCTCATCCTCGTCATTGCGGCCGATGACCCGTCCGTCCGCCTCGACGCGCACAGTGCCGGCATGGCGGCGGCTCTCGAAGGAATCGGGCATCAGCGCATCGTGCGAGGCGTGGTACAGCGGCCACCAGCTCGAAGCGGCGGCGGCAAAGCCGTCGCGACGCACCATATCGATGGTGCTGCGCTTCGCTGAGGGCCGGGCCGCGACTGAGATCTGGACACCGTCCCCCTTCGGCTCGATGTCGGCCGTCAGGCCGAAACGTTCGGCAAGCCCGCAGACGACCCGCAATTCGGCGGCCTCCGTGAGGTTGAGCGCGAGAACTGCGCCCTTGCCGGTCAGCCGGAAGCGCTCGGCAGCGAGATCGAGCAGCGTCTCGGCGACAGTCCAGGCATGCTGGCCGACGCAGTCGATCGTCAGCGTTTCGCCGGAACCGACATCGTCGAGCGGGGCGATGCGGCTCGCCCGCAGATGCTCGATCTGCTGCGCGATGCCGGCCAGACCCGGCCCCGGCAGCACGGCCGAGTAGAAGGCGCAATCGCGCACGGAGTGCAGCAGCCCACCGGGAGTGCCGGCCGCCTGGACCAGCCGCTCAAGAATGAGCCGGAGCTCGCGCACGGACAGGATCAGCGTGTCGGACGGCATCATGCCCGGGGCTCCGGCGGATAGAACCAATGGGGATCGGCGCTGCCGGAGGCGAGATCCTCCGGCATCGGGGCGCCGTGAAAGATCACGCCGCGTAAATTGCGGTTCAAGAAGTCGCGGGCTTTGTCGATGCCGTGGATGCCGACATTCAGCAGCCGGGTGATATGGGCCGGAACGAAGTCCTCGGCCATAATGTCGGCATGCGGCGAGTGATAGGGCAAGCCGGCGAGCGCCTGAATGCGGGTGACGACCTGGCGGTGGAGGGGATGCGCCATCAGGAAGCGCGCTACGCTGAGGCGCGGATCAGCTGCGGCAAGATCACGATCGAGCGCCACCACGAGGCGTGGCAGGTCGAGGCCGAGATTGTGCGCGTCGCCGATTTCCTCGCGCGGTCCGCGCCGCGGCTCCTCGGCCGTGCGCGACTTGTACCAGACATAGCGCTGCGAGCGCTCGGAGACGAGATCGAGATCGAAGGCCCAGCCATAATCGGCCTGGACGATGTCGCGCAGGCGAGCGATCGACATCTCTGGTCGACCGGCGAGTTCCTCGTCGATCACAAGAGTTTGCGCCAGGCCGTCGGCGATATCCGGTACGAGTTCGATGACAAGCGAAAGCAGTGTCTCATGGGCCTCGGGATGGACCCGGCCGTCGAGCGAAGCCGTGAATTCGACCAGAGGCGTCGGGTCAGCGCTGCCGGCACGGACGCGGCCGATCAGGAGATCGAGTTCGCGCCGGATGATCGCGAGATCGTCGGCAACGGTGCTGCTGGGCGCGAAGGCTTCGTATTCGGCGCGATCCTGGCGTCGTGCGAGGATCGCCTTGTCGAGCAGGGCCGCCAATTGGACGAGCGGTGCCGCATCTGTTCCGACGCGTACCAGCCTGCCATGGGCTATGGCTTCCTCATGAACCGTCAGCCACCGGTCGATCAGGCGCGGGTGGTTGTTGACGAAGAACATCAACCCCAAGGCCGAGCCGTTGCCGACGCCGAGGAAGCGGCGCAGTTCCGGCTGCATCGCCACTGCCGCCGCACCGCCTTTCATCCGTGCGAAATGCTGGACGAGATCGCCAGCAAAGACGCGCATCATATAGGCGGTGAGCATCTGCGCCTGCAGCGAGGCGCGCAGCGGGTGGTCAGGCGCGAACGCCAGGAAAGATTTGGTGCCGAAGGTGCCGTTGCCGTCGATGCCGGTATTGCGCATGAAGTAGCAGGTGCGGCCAAGCTCGGCGATCGGTGGCTGTCGCCCGAATGCGAGGTGGTCCACGGCGAGATCAAACAGCCGTCCCGACCGGTTCGAGCGCGCCCACGTCAAGGTTTTCGGGGTGGCGCGGCCCTCATAGAGCTTCGGCAGTTCTTGACGGAGCTGTTCGATCCCGGCCGGCGAGAGTTTGCCTTCGATGAGCCCGCCCATCATGTCCCAGGACCGGCCGATGATGCGGCCGGTGCGTTCGCGGCCACAGGGCTCGAACGAGAGGATAGGGAAGGTAAAATGCCACCCATTGGCCTCGATGCTATAGCGCGCCGTGCCGCGACCGCGCTCGTCGATGGCGAAATCCTCGCAGGTGATCTGCCATCGCTGATCGGAGGCGCGTGCCATCAGGGTCCGCGAGGCACTGATCCGCGAGGGCTGGATCGCAGCCAACATCTCCGGCCGCATCAGCGTGGCGGGCGACCGCATCAGGGCCTGCGGCTGCCAGGGACCGGATTCGGAGGCGTGGGAGAACGACAGGGCATTCAAGTCATGTATTCCCGAATTGAGCGCTGAAACGTCGAGCGGCAGCGACCGCAATCGGCGCGCAGGTTGCGTGGTCGAAGCGCGTGGTCGGACCGGAGATCGCGATGACTGCAATGCATTGGCCGGCGGCGTCGAAGACCGGCGCGGCCACCGCTGCGACAAATTGCGGGTCGGTTGGGGCGAATACGGCAAAGCCTCGTTCGCGGACCTCTCCCAGCGCGGCATCGTCTGGAAGCGTGATGCCCTGTTCACGTAGGCGCTCCCGCATCTCCTGCGAGCCGAAGGCGACGAACACCGAACCCGAGGCGCTGGCTCCCAGCGCCATGCGCGCGCCGACCCGCAGATCGGCACGCAGCACCTGGCGTGACTCCACCCGGTTGATGATGACCGCGTGATAGCCGTCGAGCACGGAGATGGTCGCCGTCTCGCCGCTCTCCGCGACGATCTCTTGAAGTAGTTCCGTCGTCCGCTCTCCGAGATTGGCCTGCTCAAGCGCGCGCACGGCGTAGAACTGGAAGCGCAGCGCCAGGCGGAACGCCCCGTCGGGCGTCTGCTCGAGGAAGCCTGCATCCACCAGCGTACGCAGCCGCTGATAGACCGCGGCGCGCTGGTCGCCTGTCGCCTTGACGACGTCGGGCAGCCTCATGGGCTTCGGTGACGCGGCGATGATGTCGCAGACCGCGAGCGTCTTGAGCGTAGTCGAAAGAGAGCGAACAGCCATTGCGTCTTCTATATGAATACATTGTATTATATTAAAATCGCCAAATCTGGATCTATGTCAAGCCCCGGCGGTGCCGTTTTCGCAAACAGCGACGATGCGCGTCTCGGTCAGATCGAATTGCTCACTCAAAAGCGAGGCGCAGGCTTTCCGTTTTGTGACTTCACTGCCCCGGCCGCGAGAGGCGCATCGAGCTGGGTGAGAGGCTCGGGCGGGTCCGCCGACGAAAGCTTTCCATGGCGTCATAGCGCTCAGACGATGGAGATGAATGTCGAGAGCGGGGAACGTTACGCAGACCCTGGTCCAGACACCGGTCATGATAAGGGATTTTCAGCCGGTCGGCTTAACTTGAGCCACGAGGTCGTCATTATCCCAGCGTTCACCTTCCCCTTTCGCCGACGCAGACGGCCGTAAGGGGCGAGCTTATGAAGCTCCGGCATAAAATGGGCCGTTGGTGCCGGCTGTTCTTCTAAGGCGGTCGTGATCACCGGAATGTTCAGGAGCGCGCACAGCCGAGCGATCATCTCAACATTGCGACGGAGGTCGGCAACGGGGATATCGTTGACCGTTTGGAACAGCACCAACTGATGGTCGAGCAGAAGGACCAGCGTGTCCGATGGATCGATAAGTGCCGCCGCCTGCGGGGGCCCGCGGTCGTCTTGGTAGTGACAATCCATACTCGCGTCCGGGCAGTCCCACAGACGGCTTCATCGATGTTTGCGCCGGCGGGAAGGGGTGTCTCCCGTTGCCTGGCGCCGCGATATCTAGGATCGCTGAAACGATCACCCGCGACGATCGACACAGCCCTGAGATTGATTGATCAAGTCGCCGCGCTGCGACGCAGAACTAGCGCGCATCGTCGGACAGAAGCTGCTCGCTCCTGGAGAGCGCGGCGTCAACGGCGCGCCCGGAAGCTGTGAGAGAGTACTCGATATGAAGCACCCGGCCGCTGAGATCGCGGCGTTCAACGTAGCCTGCAGCCTCGAGGGCCTTCAGCCGGGCAGACAGAACCCGCGCCGAAATAAGCGGCGGGAGCTGCCGTCTCAAGGCTCCGAAACGCAACGGCCCGCGGCGCGCCAATGAGAATACGATGTGGCTCATCCATTCCTGCGAGAAGAACTTCAGGAAGCTATCGGCAACGCAATGTTCTTCTGCGTTCTCTTTCGATCGGTTCATGCGATTTGCTCTGGTCGCTAGTATCTCTCAGGTAACTAATGGCTTTTGCCCGAAACGCCGCCTAAGTTCCGCCCGAGTTTGGATCGCCTCGGTTTTTAACATCGGCCCTTGGGCATGCAAGGCCACCTACCTACAAGCCAATTCGAGTGGCGCTCTTAGCGCGGAAGACTCACTCTTTTCTGGCCGATCGCGCGGGCCCTACAGGATCGTTCAAGGAGCTTTCATGCGATTCGTCACGACGAAGGACGGCGTCGAGATTTTCTACAATGACTGGGGTCCGAGGGACTCCCAGCCAATCGTGTTCCATCATGGCTGGCCACTATCGTCGGACAACCGGGATGGGCAGATGCTCTTCTTCCTCTCCAACGGGTATCGTGTTGTCGCACATGACCGGCGCGGGCACGGCCGTTCCCCCCAAGGTCCCCGAAGGGCACGACATGGATCACTATACCGCGGATGCCTTCGCAGTCGCCGAGCCTTGGATCTCCGGAGGTCGACCAGGGCGTGGCGCCAAGGCATGATGGGCAGCGCCAAGGCCTATTGCGAAGGCCTCAAGGCCTTCTCCGAAACCGATCAAACCGCGGATCTGAAGGCGATAGGTGTGCCGACGCTCGTTCTGCATAGCGAGAACGATCAGATCGCGCCGATCGGCGCCGCGTGCGAGTCGATCAAGCATTTGATGCACCGCACGCTGAAGACCTATCCCGGTTATGGTCACGGCATGCTGACCGTGAACACGAATATGCTGAACGCCGACCTTTTGGCCTTCATCGAAGCCTGAGGCCCCGCGCAGCGGCCGGTCGCCGACCGTTGCCGTTCAACTCGACAGGAAGGCATGATGAAGCCCTATCTGGTCTCGCTTGGAGCCGGCCTCCTGGTAGGCGTCGTCTACGGCTTGCTGAACGTCCGATCGCCCGCGCCGCCCGTGGTCGCGCTCGTCGGCCTGCTTGGTATCCTGGCCGGAGAGCAGATCGCGCCAATCGCAAAGCGCCTCGCTTCGGGGCAGGGGCTGACCCCTGGATGGCTGCGGCGGGAATGCGGCGAGCACCTCTTCGGCTCGCCGCCGTCGCCAACTTCCGGCGATAAAAGTCAAGAATGGAGCGACCGATGATCCCGACCCGCCGCCAAACCACCTTCGGCGCCGCTGCCGGGGCCTTCTCGGGCCTATTCGGAAGCGCCGTCGCCCAAGCGGCCGGCCCCCAATCCCCTGGCCAAGGAGCCCGCCCGATGACCGCCGATCTCATTCTCCGCAGCGGCCGCTTTACGACGCTGGATCCTGGCAACCCGACCGCAAGCGCCGTAGCGGTGAAGGACGGAGTTTTCCTCAGTGTCGGCAGCGAGCCAGAAGTCATGGTTCATGCTGGCTCCAACACAAAGGTGATCGACCTCAAGGGTCGTTGCGCATTGCCAGGCCTGATCGACAATCATCTCCACATCATCCGAGGGGGGCTTAACTTCAACATGGAGCTTCGCTGGGACGGCGTGCGGACGCTGGCCGATGCTATGAACATGCTGAAGCGCCAAGTGGCGGTCACGCCGCCGCCTCAATGGGTGCGCGTCGTCGGCGGCTTCACCGAGCACCAGTTCGCCGAGAAGCGCCTACCGACAATCGCGGAGCTGAACGCCGTCGCACCCGACACTCCGGTCTTCATCTTACATCTTTATGACCGCGCTCTACTTAACGGTGCTGCGCTGCGGGCGGTCGGCTATACCAAGGACACGCCGAACCCGCCCGGCGGCGAGGTCACCCGCGACGCCAATGGCAATCCGACGGGCCTGCTGCTGGCTCGGCCCAATGCCGGCATCCTCTATGCGACGCTCGCCAAGGGGCCGAAGTTGCCTTTCGAGTATCAAGTCAACTCGACCCGGCATTTCATGCGCGAGCTCAACCGGCTCGGCGTCACCGGTGCGATCGACGCCGGTGGCGGTTTCCAGAACTACCCAGACGACTACGCCGTCATCCAGAAGCTCGCCGACGACAACCAAATCACCATCCGCCTCGCCTACAACCTATTCACGCAGAAGCCAACGCAGGAGAAGGAGGACTTTCTTAACTGGACGAAGACCTCCAAGTACAAGCAAGGCGACGATTATTTCCGTCATAACGGCGCGGGCGAGATGCTTGTCTTCTCCGCTGCCGACTTCGAGGATTTCCGCGAGCCTCGGCCCGATATGCCCCCTGAGATGGAGGGCGATCTAGAAGGCGTCGTGCGCATCCTCGCCGAGAACCGTTGGCCCTGGCGCCTGCACGCGACCTATGACGAAACAATTTCGCGCGCCCTTGATGTCTTCGAGAAGGTCGACAAGGACATTCCCCTCAAGGGGCTGAACTGGTTCTTCGACCATGCCGAGACGATTTCGGAGCGCTCGATCGACCGCATCGCCGCTCTCGGCGGCGGCGTCGCGGTGCAGCACCGCATGGCCTATCAGGGCGAGTATTTCGTAGAACGCTACGGCGCGAAGGCGGCCGAGGCGACCCCGCCGGTGGCGCGCATGATAGAAAAGGGTATCAAGACTTCCGCGGGCACCGACGCCACCCGCGTCGCCTCCTATAACCCTTGGGTCGCGCTCGCCTGGCTCGCCACGGGCAAGACCGTCGGCGGCTTGCGCGTCACGCCGCAGCGCAATTGCCTCGATCGCGAGACGGCGCTCAGGATGATGACCGAGAAGGTCACCTGGTTCTCCAATGAGGAGGGTAAGAAAGGCCAGATCGCGGTCGGCCAGTTTGCTGATCTGATCGTGCCCGATCGCGATTTCTTCGCCTGTCCGGAGGACGAGATCGCGCATATCTCCGCGGATCTTACGGTGGTCGGTGGCAAGGTCGTCTATGGCGCCCGCGATTTCGCTTCCTTCGAAGAGAGCGCCCCCCCACCGGCGATGCCCGACTGGTCACCGGTCCGAACCTTCAAAGGATACGCCGCCTGGGGCGAGCCCGATGGCGCCGGCAAGAACTCGTTGCGCCGCGCCGCCATGACCAATTGCCGCTGTGCCAGCGCCTGCAACGTCCATGGCCACGACCATGCCGGCGCCTGGTCGAGCGCGCTGCCGGCCTCCGACTATCGTTCCTTCTGGGGAGCGCTCGGCTGCGCCTGCTGGGCGGTGTGACATGGCCAGGAACGGCGCCTCTCCGCCGGCCGGCGCCTTGCGCTGGTTCGCGCTGCTGTTGCTCTGTGCCGCCTATATCCAGGGGCCAGTGACCAAGATCCTCGATTTTGAGGGTGCGCTAGCCGAGATGACCCATTTCGGCTTAACGCCGGCACCGCTCTTCGCCGTCGGCATCATTGTCTTCGAGCTTGCGATGACTGCTCTGATCCTGATCGGACGCTGGCGCTGGCTGGCTGCGCTGGCGCTCGCCGGGTTCACGCTGGCCGCGACCTTCATCGCCATTCGCTTCTGGGAGATGTCGGCCGGCCAGGGAAGGGCGATGGCGATGAATGGCTTCTTCGAACATCTCGGCTTGGTCGGCGGCTTCATCGTGGTCGCGCTCGACGACCGATCGCGGCGCAAGGGAGACACGTAGTGAATACTTCCACGACGCCGGCACCTCCGTCCGGCTTCGCGCCGCTGCGCCAAACCGTCTTCGCCGTGCTCTGGGCGGCGACCATCATTGGCAATATCGGCTCCTTCATGCGCGATGTCGCCAGCGCCTGGCTAGTGACGGACCTCTCCGGTGCGCCGGCCGCAGTGGCGCTCGTTCAGGCGGCGGCGACGCTCCCGGTCTTCCTGCTCGCCATCCCCGCCGGCGTGCTCTCGGACATCCTCGACCGCCGCAGGTTCCTGATCGCGGTCCAGCTCCTGCTCGGCTGCGTCAGCCTGTCGCTGATGGCGTTGGCGAGCCTGGGCCAGCTCAGCGTGCCGGCCCTGGTCGGCCTGACTTTCGTCGGCGGCGTCGGCGCGGCGTTGATGGCGCCGACCTGGCAGGCGATTGTGCCTGAGCTTGTCGGCAAGGCCGATCTCAAGAGCGCGGTGGCGCTGAATTCGCTCGGCATCAACATCTCGCGCGCCATCGGCCCGGCGCTGGGCGGGCTGATCCTCGCCGCCTTCGGCGCCGGCGTGACCTACGGCGCCGACGTGCTGAGCTACGTCATTGTCATCGGCGCGCTTTTCTGGTGGCGCCGCCCTATAGGCGCCGACGATGCGCTAAGCGAGCAGTTCGCCGGTGCCTTCCGGGCCGGCCTCCGCTATGCCCGGGCGAGCCGCGAGCTGCACGTCGTGCTGCTGCGTGCGGCGATCTTCTTCGGCTGCGCCAGCGCCGTCTGGGCACTGCTGCCGCTGGTCGCGCGCAACCTACTCGGTGGCGGGGCTGGCTTCTACGGCGTGCTGCTCGGCGCGGTCGGCGCGGGTGCAATCGGCGGCGCTATCCTGCTACCACGTCTGCGCGCCGGCCTCGATGCCGAAAGGCTTCTGCTGTTCTCGGCCGTCTTGACTGCGGCGGTCATGGCCGTGCTAACGCTCGCGCCGCCGCAATGGCTCGCGATCGTCGTCCTTCTGCTGCTCGGCGCCGCCTGGATCGTGGCGCTGACGACGCTCAACGGCGTCGCCCAGGCGATCCTACCGAACTGGGTGCGCGGCCGCGCGCTTGCAGTCTATCTCACTGTGTTCAATGGCGCGATGACCGCGGGCACCCTTGGATGGGGTGCGGTGGCGGAAGCCGCCGGCATCCGCGTCACGCTGTTGATTGGAGCAGCCGCACTGCTTGTGACCGGCCTGATTATGCAGCGGATCAAGCTGCCGGCCGGCGAAGCCGACCTCGCGCCCTCCAACCACTGGCCAGAGCCGCTCGTCGCCGCCGAGGTCGCCAACGACCGCGGACCTGTCCTGATCCTGATAGAGTACCGCGTGCCGGCGGCCGATCGCGAGGTGTTCCTACGCGCGATCAACGCGCTCTCGGTCGAGCGGCGTCGCGACGGCGCTTACGGCTGGGGCATCACCGAGGACACGGCAGATCCGGAGGGGCTGGTCGAATGGTTCATGGTCTCGTCTTGGGCCGAGCATCTTCGCCAGCACCGCCGGGTGTCCAAGTCCGATGCCGATGTGCAAAGCGAGGTCAGGCGCTTCCATGTCGGGAAGGAGGGGCCGGTCGTGCGACACTTCCTGCATATCCATCCGCTGCCTGGCCTTGCAGGCGCGGGGGAGGGAGCCAAGGCGTGAATGGCGGCGCGCGATCGCTTCCCTGGCAGGCCTCTGGCTGGCCTCGGCACGAGGCGAAGACCCGGGCAAAAAACGGCGGCCCTGCCGGAGCCGCCGCCTTACGCGCAGCTGCAGCAGAACCCGGACTATTCCTATTTCGCCGATCCTCATGTGCAGGCGCGATTCGCAGCCGCCATGCGCATCAGAGCGACAATTCCCACCGCGGATCTGCAAGCTGCGCTGCAGGGCGAGCAGGGTAACTGACCCATTCTGCTACGCATCGTCAGGCCGTCCACACGTTCACCTAGAGGAGAGCAACATGTCCAAGTACCTGGAAGTCCTGACCCCGAAGAACTGCCAAATGATCTTCATCGACCAGCAGCCGCAGATGGCGTTCGGCGTGCAGTCGATCGACCGGCAGGTGTTGAAGAACAACGTCGTGGGCCTCGCCAAGGCGGCGAAGACGTTCAACATCCCAACGACAATCACCACGGTCGAAACGACCAGCTTCTCCGGGCACACCTATCCCGAGCTGCTGGCCGTGTTCCCCCAGAACAAGATCCTCGAGCGCACCTCGATGAACTCATGGGACGACCAGAACGTGCGCGATGCGCTCGCCGCTAACAACCGCAAGAAAGTCGTTGTCTCCGGCCTGTGGACCGAGGTCTGCAACACCACCTTCGCGCTCTGCGCCATGTTGGAAGGCGCCTACGAGATTTATATGGTTGCGGACGCCTCCGGCGGTACCTCCGGCGATGCGCATAGATACGCTATGGACCGGATGGTCCAGGCCGGCGTCGTACCGGTGACCTGGCAGCAGGTGCTCCTGGAATGGCAGCGCGACTGGGCCCATCGCGAGACCTATGACGCCGTCATGGCCATCGTGAAAGAACATTCCGGCGCCTACGGCATGGGCGTCGACTACGCCTATACCATGGTCCACAAGGCACCCGAGCGCGTCGCGCATGGCGAGCGCATCGGTCCGCGCCCGGCAGATATTTAATCCTTTTCCGGGGACGCAGCGGATTCTTTCCGCTGCGTCCCCCAGCCATCGGGCAATTGCGCAAACAAAATTCCCGTCACTGCGGATCGACTGGAGCGAAGCGAAAAGCAACGGCCTTCAGCGAAAGCCATCGATTCTCACGACGGCTGGTTCCCACGATTGAGTTATGACGGGCGGCTTTTATGACCCGCTAGCGCATCCCAACGGATTCGGTCGCGCTATCCGGCAAAGCGTCGGACGCGTGGCACAGAACATTAGTTGGCGCGCCGTCAACGGGGTCGACGCGTACGCCGGTGGCCCGCCTGGCTCGGCCGAATGAATGGTCGGCGGTGGCATCCTTGCTCTCAGCATCGTCATCGTGGTGCCTGTGGCTCTAAAGGTCGGAACTCAACAACAATGGTCTGCGTTTACTCGCGTCGGGGCAGTCAGTGTATTATTTCGGGAGTTGCTTTCCGACCTTCGCAGCGAGAATAGGAGGGTGTGATGAGGAAACTCGCAACGCTCGCCACTGCCGGTTTGATCGTCTTGGGCAGTGTGGGAACAGCCGGAGCGTATTATCGGCGTGCAGGCTGGGGCTACTATAATCATGGCGGGAACGGCGGGGCCGTCGCCGCCGGGATCGTCGGCGGCGCTTTGCTCGGGGGGCTAATCGCATCGGCGGCTCGCCCGGCCTATGGCTACGGATATCTCGCCTATGGCTACGGATATGGATATCCGGCCTATTATGGCCCACGCCACTACTATGCCCGACCCGTCTATTACCGTCCGCGCTATTACGGGTGGAACCGGGGTTATTACCACCCGCACTATTACTGGTGAAGTCGCTCTTGCTGGAGGTTTCGAGCACTGGGATTATTCGTATCCGGCCGGGTTGAGCGACTGCGTCCCGACCAAGGAACCCTTTGCATCAGATATCGATGGACGTGAGCAGCTCATTCGTTTGGAGAGCGCTGTACCGATATTTGTGCCCAAGCTCGGTTGTGATGCACTCCTAATCATCGGCAATCGCGACTGAATGAGCGCCCTACCCACATCTCGGCGCCGTCCAAGCCAATTGATAACAAGGCGATGAGATCGTGGATCGCTTCTACAGTTATCCGTTGCAAGTCGCTCCGTTGCTCCAGCGAGCGTAGTGTTAGCCGAACCAAGTTTGCCCTCTGTTAGGGCGCTATAACGGTGGCCTCGTTCAGTCGCAAAGCCTGACATTTCGAGCGACGCTCGCCATTGGCCTTCCGCTTGACTCCTCTGGAGCGCGCCCCAGTCGTCCCAGTCGATGGAGGGCTTGGGGCACCGCCTTATTGAAATGCACTAACGGACCGCTCACTGCGGTTCCCCACTTTCCAACTGCGCAGTCTTTTGCTCATCCTGGCGTATCCGCTCGATCTCTACGTCAGTACCCTCCTCAATGCCGATGAGCGCATTCCGTGCGTGGTCGTGAGCTTTAATTAACTCGTCGATTTTTGCGTGAAGTGCAGCTCCATCGCGGTTCTGTGTGGCTTGAAGGATGGGCAACAGCAACAATGTAATCGTACTGATTGCTAAACTAGCGCCGCCTAATAGATGGTCGCTACCCGAGAAAAACGCCCCGAAGCCTATCAGCGAGAGTGCCACCGCGATGAGCAGCATAGCGGGGCGGCCTGCAAATCGTGCGCAACCAGTCGCGAAATCGTGGAACCAGCTCGTTCTGAACCTCATCGGAAACCTGTCGGTTTACCCGTTCATTCTTCTCTGTCGGCTTTATCCCTTGCTTTCTGCGCTCGCGCTGCGAAATCCTTCCGGATCTGCGTCAAATCCCCTTCATCCAGCTCTTCAAGATCAAGAAGCTCTTCCCGCGCTCCCTTCAGCCGGATTATCAGCTCGTCAAGTTTGATTTGCATCGCGGCGGTGTCACGGTTCTGGCTGTTCTGAATAATGAAGACCATCAAGAAAGTAATGATGGTCGTTGAAGTATTGATGACGAGCTGCCAGGTGTCGTTGAAACCAAAGAACGGCCCAGAAATAGCCCAGATGAGGATAATGCCAACGGCGGCGAAAAAGGTGATCGGCTTACCCGTCCAGCTCGATATGGCCTGAGCCATTCGGGTGAAAGGCGAGCACTTGTTGTTCTGCGTTACCAAGTGAGAATAATCGGTCATTGCAGCCTCGAAAAAAAGTACCGCCCCAGTCGTGAGGTCGTTGAGCCTAGGGCTTACGCCATCTCGTAGTACTCGACGGCCTTGCGCTGTGTCGACCAGGCCGACGTCCAGGGCCGGGTTGTCCCAGAAGCCCTCCATGATGCTCTTGCCATCCTCGATAATGCCGAGGATGGCGTCGCAGGTGTTTCCGCGCGGCGCCTTGCCGACGAGCTCGAGAACCTCAGTAAGGCGTTCAACATGAGCTTCAGTTTCCTCGCGATGGGTCTCGAAAGCCGTGTCGCTTTGGGTGAGGTGGGGGCCTGGCCCACCTTGGGCAGGGACTTCAGGACCTGCTTTACTGCGTAGCATCCGTCCTTGAGCGTATCGAGGGACGGGGAGCCCAGGGTTTTAGGTTCTTTTTGCATCAGTGCCTCCTGCCGGATGCGAAGCGACTCGCTAAACTAGGCAAATGATTGAGAGGTTCCCACGAAACCGGAACCCTTCGTCCTTGGGGCCGCCGCAGCCAACAAAGGAGCCCGATCTGACGTCCAAGGAAGATAGGCTGCTCGAATGGTTTTGCGATGCGCAAGCGATGGAAAAAGAAGGCCAAAACAATGCTCACGGCTAATCCAACCGTATCGAAAGCTACCCGGATCTAAAAGCGAAGATCGATCAGCATCTTGCTGAAACGAGGCGCCGCGACGGCCGCCTTCATTTCATTCGTCGGGCGCGTCGAGGCGCCCCAAAACGCTCAACAGTTGAAGCGAGATCTGTCTAGCAAGCTCTCTAGAGCCGGCCGAGAGAGGAGGGCGACGCAACGATGCTTCTCTGCGGCTTCGGAGTTGAGGATTACATAGCTTCCAAACCGTAACGGCATGCGCCGCGCAGCTTCAAAGGCGTTTTCGATATCTGGCGACTGGCTGTAAAGCGCGCCCGCCACATATCCTTTAGTCAGTTACTTCGACCGGCAGCGTATCGGACGTGATCGCGACCGAAGTCAGGTTGTGACGCCGCGAGTCCCACCTCAGTCCGAGTTTGTAGAACGTCCCTGGCCGCCGCTCGAGGCGGAACATCGAATTACAGGGCGAGTTTTCCCCCGACCGGGCTTGCACCGAGACAATCAAGGATACTGAGGCGGCGCGCAGATGCGGAATTTCATTCGCGACAACGGCCTCACGCTGGCTCTATCTGCAATGTTCCTTCTTTCTCTGGTCGGCATGGCCCTCACCGGCCACTCGGCGCGAAACCAAGAGCTCATTGAACATGGCCAAGCCGCGATCCGTTTCGCAGCCTACCTATCCGGAGGCGATTTTCTGTCCGCTCTATTTGAAAATTGGGAGAGCGAATTCCTCCAGATGGCGGTCTATGTCGTCTTGACGGCGATGCTGCTTCAACGTGGTTCGGCGGAGTCGCGCGATCCGGATGCCCCGGAGAGAGAAGACGACGAGGTCGCGTGGGGTGCTCACCATCCGATCCTTGCTTGGCTCTATGAACGCTCCCTGGGCATCGCCCTGGCACTTCTCTTCATCGCCTCTTTCGGCCTCCACTGGCGGTTCAGCATGGTCAAGGCCAACGAACAGGCTGCTCATCACGGCCGGGAAGCTCAATCGGCCCTGGACTATCTCGGCGATTCACAGCTCTGGTTTGAATGCTTTCAGAATTGGCAATCGGAGTTTCTATCGACGGCGGTCCTTGTGGTGTTGTCCATCTTTCTGCGCCACCGGCGTTCTCCCGAATCCAAGCCGGTGGGAGCCCGCCACGCCGAAACCGGCGCTTGACCTTGTGCGGAAGTAACACGGCATAACGGACAGCTCCGACGATCGTGAAAGGCGAGCGATGGCTGAAAACCTCGACTGCCTAATCATAGGTGGAGGCCCTGCCGGGCTTACGGCAGCGATCTATCTGGCTCGGTTCCATCTCAAAATCATCGTAGCCGACGACGGAAACAGCCGAGCGCTGCAAATTCCCCTGACACGCAACCACGCGGGCTTTCCGAAGGGAATTTCCGGAACGGATCTGCTGCGCCGCATGCGCGTCCAGGCGCTGAAATACGGGGTCGGCTTCATCGACACTCACATCGATCGACTCCAGGCCGCCGACGATGGTTTTCAGGCTGAGGTGGGCGCTTCCCTCGTGAGCGCGCGATCCGTCCTTCTCGCAACGGGCGTGACTAACAGGCGTCCCGCGATCCCAGAAGACCTTCACGCAAATGCGCTGCGCCGCGGGCAACTGCGGTACTGCCCCGTGTGCGACGGTTACGAGGTGACGGACCAGGACGTGGCCGTCATTGGCCGCGATGCCCGTGCGTTAAGCGAGTGCATCTTTTTGAGATCGTTCACCGATCGTGTCACGCTGGTTCTGGACGACAGATCAGAGTTGACCGACCTGGACTTGGACCGTGTCAGGACGATCGGTGTCACGATCGTCGGGGGGCGGCCTAAGGATTTTGTTCTCGACCCAAGCCGAATCCACTTCTGGGTCGGCGAACATTTCATGACGTTCGATGCCATTTATCCCGCATTGGGGTCGGAGGTTCATTCGGAGTTAGCGGCGTCGGCAGGCGCAACATTGACCGAGGAGGGTTGCGTGAAGGTCGATGCCCACCAGAGGACGGATGTTTCGGGGCTTTATGCTGCCGGCGACGTCGTAGTTGGCCTGGATCAGATCAGCCATGCCATGGGCGAAGCGGGGGTCGCTGCCACCACCATCCGCAACGATCTTGCATCCGCCATGCCGATCTTACGCTAGGCAATCGAGCTGCCGCCTCACTCCTAGCGAGCATTGCGTGATATCGGAGCCCAGCTTGGCGAATGCGAAAACCCTGCGGCTCCGGTCCGATGCGGATTCACCAGCCGCAGCTTTCGATTAAGTACTCCCGTGCAGGTGCGAACATATCTTGGGATTGTCGGTGACCACTCAAGAACTTCGGATGCTGACACGACCAAGCACGCCAAGAGTGGGTTCATAAACCCGACATTTGATGTCGGACTCGTGAGGAGCGGATGCCCTATCGTCTGAGCCTGGACTGGGTAAACTTCTTACTGGCCGACCTGAGAGGAGGGCTCGGGCCGTATGTAAATGTCTTCCTGTTGACGGATGCTGGCTGGGACCAAGGGACGATCGGTGCTCTGCTGACGGCCAGCGGCCTGATTGGCATCGCATTTCATCCCCCCCTGGGTGCGTTCATTGACGCCACCCGAGCGAAACGAGCCCTGATCGTTGGGGGTGCGTGGGCGCTAGCGCTAATGGGAGTGGCGATCGCGACTTTCCCGACCCTGGCGGTGGTCTTCGTTGCCGATATCAGCATGGCTTTACTGGGCGGTGTGTTCGGACCGACGGTCGTAGCGATAACGCTCGGCATCTTCGGGGCACGGGAAATTGCTGCGCAGCTTGGGCGCAATGCTGCGTTCGACCGTTTCGGCAATCTTTTCATCGCGGCGACGGCCGGAATTGTAGGCACCTATTTCGGTCAGCGCGGCGTGTTCTATATGCTTCCGCTGTTCGCGATGCTGACAACGATCGCGGTCCTTTCGATACCCTCTCACGGCATCGATCATGCACTCGCTCGCGGCCTGGACGAAACCGACGACGGCCGAGCGCGACCCTATGCCTGGCGGCATTTGTTCACCGAACGGCCTTTTGTGCTGCTCGCGCTCGGCACGGCGCTCTTCCATTTCGCCAATGCGCCGATGTTGGCTCTGGCAAGCCAGAAGCTCGCACTGGAGGCCAAGGGTTTCGAGTCTGCAGTGACCTCAGCTGCGATCGTGGTGGCACAACTCACGACGATTCCGATGGCCTACCTTGTGATGCGGTCCAATCCGGTCGGCAGGAAGGTGCTCCTTCTTCTCGCGTTTGCCGCCGTACCGCTGCGCGGCATCTTGTTTGCTTTTGTCGCTGATCCCTACTGGGTGATCGGCTTCCAGATCCTCGACGGGATTGGATCGGGGCTATTCG
This sequence comes from Bosea sp. NBC_00550, assembly GCF_026020075.1. NCBI lineage: Bacteria > Pseudomonadati > Pseudomonadota > Alphaproteobacteria > Hyphomicrobiales > Alloboseaceae > Allobosea > Allobosea sp. NBC_00550. Next base: position 536,401 of record NZ_CP102773.1, on the reverse strand, counting down.
ACGTTTTGCTGCCGCTTGTTCTCTACGGTGCAGTCCGAGGCAGTGGTCGCTATAATATGGCGCGTGGACTTATCGGCACAATCCAAGGCATCGGCGGCGCGTCGAGTTATGCTTTAGCGGGATCTATCGTGGTTTGGGCCGGATACAGCGTCGCCTTTGCTGTTCTCTCTGGCATCGCGTCAGCCGCATTCCTCCTGATGTTGGTTGCCATGCCCGAAATAGTTCCGCGAGCACCTGTCGGAGAGCGCATGACCGACCCCTGAGCGCGAACTTTCGGGCCGAAGCGGCGTTGCATGCTGGCCTGTATATGTCGGCGCGGGGGGCGGAGAAAGAGAATGCGGATTGCGCAAGTTGCACCGCTGGCCGAAGCGGTCCCTCCAAAGATGTACGGCGGAACGGAACGGGTGGCGTCCTGGTTGACCGAGGAACTCGTTCGGCTCGGACATGAAGTCACTCTTTTCGCGTCGGGCGATTCCAAAACTTCCGCTGAATTGGTGGCATGCGCGCCAGAAGGTCTGCGCCTCGCGGGCATCCGCGATCACACGGCCAGTCATCTCGCCATGCTCGCCAAAGTTCGCGAGCGAGCGGCCTCCTTCGATATTATCCATTTCCATCTCGACCTGCTGCAGCACGCCGTTTTCACGGATCTTGCCCAGAAATGCGTAACGACGCTGCATGGCCGGTTGGATCTGCCGGATTTCCTGCCCGTTTATCACGCCTTCCCGCAGATGCCGCTGATATCGATTTCCGACTGCCAGCGGTGCCCAATGCCTGCGACTGCGAACTGGCTGGCGACCGTTCAACACGGTCTGGGGCGGGGTCTGTGTCCATTCGATCCACGAGGAGGGGATTATCTCGCTTTTCTCGGGCGGATTACGCCCGAGAAGCGGCCCGATCGAGCGATTGAAATCGCAAAGCAGGCTGGCATGCCGCTCAAGATCGCGGCCAAGGTCGATCCCGTTGACGAAGACTATTATCGAGCAGAGATCAAGCCCTTGCTCGATCATCCCTTGATCGAGTTCATAGGCGAGATCGATGAAGGGCAGAAAGCGGCCTTTCTTGCAGGTGCGCGCGCGCTGCTCTTCCCGATCGATTGGCCCGAGCCCTTTGGGCTCGTGATGATCGAATCGATGTCAGCGGGAACGCCTGTCATTGCCTGGCGCAACGGCTCGGTGCCTGAGGTAATCAAAGACGGTGTGTCCGGCATCATCGTGGATTCCATCGCTGAGGCCGTCGTAGCCGCGGAGCGCAGCGTCACCATGGATCGCTATGAAGTGCGGCGGTATTTCGAAAGCCGTTTCACCGCGGCACGGATGGCGAGCGATTATCTCGACGCCTTCAATCGCTTGCTGGGTTCGTCTGGGGGACGCCAAAGCGCCGCACAATGGACGCAGAGCCGTGACGCACTACGGCCTGTCCAGCCCGGTCTTCAGCGAGGAGGAGCCTTTGGATGAAGGAGCATGGCATCGCAGCGCGTGAGCGCGAGATTCCACCACCCCACGAGCAGTTGGCTGATCACGCTCTCGATGCCCATCCATCTCTCGTGGAACGACCGCTCCGCACACTGAAATCCGGTGATGCCTTCGCGGTTCTCGACAGCTATGGGGACATGGGTATCACCCCTGGTACGTCCGAAGGCATTTTCTGCAATGACACCCGGCATCTTTCCCGGCTGCAACTGTTCTTCGAAGGCAAGCGGCCGCTCCTGCTCAGCTCGGTCATCCAAGACGACAATGCTTCCCTCACCGTGGATTTGGCCAATCCTGAAATTGCTCGCGGCGACGGCAACGCGCTCATTCCGCGCGACGCCATCGCAATAGAGCGGACAAAGTTCCTCTGGAATTCGGCGTGCTACGAGCGGATTGGCTTACGCAATTTCGACCGCGTTCCCCACGAATTCAGCCTGTCTCTGGCCTTCGATGCAGACTTCCGTGATTTGTTTGAGGTGAGGGGGATGAAGCGGGCCCATCGCGGTGAAATGGACGGCCGGGCCATTTCTTCGCTCGTAGAATTCTCCTATCGCGGCCTCGACGACAGGACGCGCCGAACGGTTCTCCGCTTCGAACCGGCACCGCTCCAACTGACGAAGGATTTCGCCTCGTTCCGGTTTGCCCTCAAGCCCGGCGAGCGGACGTCGCTACTCGTGACCGTTGCCTGCGAATTGATAGATGCCGAGGCTTCGGGCGGGCTTGCCGTGGGCACATCAGGCGTATCACCGATTGGCTTTGCCAAGGCCTACCAGCGGGCTCGTCGAGACCTACGCGCGCTGACAGCGAGCATCGCCAAGGTGGATTCGACGAACACCCTCTTCAACGACCTGATCAGTCGCTCGACCTCCGATGTGTATACGCTTGTGACGCGCAATGCCGAGGGAATCTACCCTTACGCCGGCATTCCTTGGTTTTCGACGATGTTCGGTCGCGACGGGATCATCACCGCGATGATGCTGTTATGGGCTGATCCGATGGTGGCGCAAGGTGTTCTGCTTCGGCTGGCAAGGGCGCAGGCCGTTAGCAGCGATCCCGAAGCCGACGCCCAACCCGGCAAGATTCTGCACGAACGCCGAAGCGGCGAGATGGCCAATCTCGGGGAAGTTCCTTTCGGCTTCTATTATGGTTCTGTAGATGCAACTCCGCTCTTCGTCATGCTGGCCGGCCAGTATTTTGAGCGCACTGGCGATCTGGCCACGATTGAGCGACTCTGGGGAAATATCGAGGCGGCACTGCAATGGTGCGACACCTTCGGCGATCGCGATGGGGATGGGTTCGTCGAATACTATCGCGAGACTGAAAGCGGGCTGGCCAATCAAGGCTGGAAGGACAGCCACGATTCGATTTCACACGCGGATGGCTCCCTGGCCCGAGGACCTATCGCGCTGGTCGAAGTTCAGGCTTACGTCTATGCCGCCAAACAGGCCGCGTCGACCATGGCGATCGCTCTCCGCCTGGATGCTCGGGCGGACGCGTTGCGGCAGGAGGCTTCCATGTTGCGAGCCCGCTTCGACGAAGAATTCTGGTGCGAGGAGATCGGCAGTTACGCGCTGGCGCTGGACGGAGACAAGAAGCCCTGCCGTGTCCGATCGTCGAACGCGGGACATGCCCTATTTGGTGGTATCGCAGAACCCGCGCGCGCAATACGGGTCGTCGAGACCCTGATGAGTGAAGCCGCCTTTAGCGGCTGGGGTATCCGAACCCTGAACGCCAGCGAAACTCGCTATAATCCCATGTCTTATCACAACGGCTCGATCTGGCCGCATGACAACGCCCTGATCGCTTTTGGTTTCGCGAAATACGGTTTCAAGCTCCAGGCAGCACGCTTATTCGAGGCGATCTTCGACGCGGCAACCTACCAAGACCAGCAGCGCCTACCGGAGTTGTTCTGCGGATTCTTGAGGAGGCGCCGGCGCGGTCCGACCGCGTATCCGGTCGCTTGTTCACCACAGGCCTGGGCCGCGGCCGCCCCCTTCGCGCTGTTAGCCGCCTGCCTAGGCCTACACCTGCCGGCAGCCACGAATGAGGTCACGCTGATCGATCCGGTCCTTCCCTCGTTCCTCGACGATGTTACAATTCGCGGATTGAAACTGGGAGCGTCACAATTCGATTTGCGCGTGCATCGCCACAAGAGCGATGTGACGTTGAATGTGCTCAGGCGATGGGATGAGAGCAGTGCGCGCGTGGTCATGATCAAAACGAAATAGCGTTTTATAAATCTACAGTAACTCTGAAACTTAAAGTATGAAATTACCATATGAAAATATAGTTACTGTAAACTACTGATATTATATTTTTAATCTTATAAATGACCTCTTGCTATTAATAAAAGTCACGTGCCAGTCGCAGGGCAATCCTAGTCTGCCTTTGATGTTGCTGTAAATCTCAGCGACGTTCGTCACGAAGCATTGCCCCGGGTTATCTGACGCAAAATATAGCAGGCGAGGAGCATCGCCAAGGGCCAAGTGGACGCCGGAACTTAAGGACCGCTCATTTCGTTCTGTGAGCACTCCACGAGGGCGGAGATATCGACGCCTCCTCCTCGCCGAACCGATCAAGATGAGCCTCGATCCGCTCGAAACCGAGCGACATATGCGGCTCGCGCGTCAGCAAGCAAGGACAAGGATCCATGGCCCGCTCTCCCCGCGATGAAACCGCCAATTCCAAAGTCTCGATCGGCAACGGCGGCGAACTGCACCAGACAGCCGTCGCGCCGGACGGCCGGATCACCACCAATCATGGCGTTCCCGTCAGCGACAACCAGAATTCACTGAAGGCAGGCGGTCGCGGTCCAACGTTGCTCGAAGACTTCGTCCTGCGTGAGAAGATCCAGCATTTCGACCACGAACGCATCCCTGAGCGCATTGTCCATGCACGCGGTTCGGCCGCCCATGGTTTTTTCGAACTGACCCAGTCGTTGGGGGAGTTCTCTCGTGCCAAAATCCTGACCGAAGTCGGAGTCAGGACTGAGGTCTTCACGCGCTTCTCGACGGTCGCTGGCGGGGCCGGCTCAGTCGACACGCCGCGCGACGTCCGTGGCTTCGCGGTGAAATTCTACACCAAGGAAGGCAATTGGGATCTCGTCGGCAACAACATTCCCGTCTTTTTTATCCAGGACGCAATCAAGTTTCCCGACCTGATCCATGCGGTGAAGATGGAGGCCGACCGCGGCTACCCTCAGGCAGCCAGCGCCCACGACACTTTCTGGGACTTCGTGGGACTGATGCCCGAATCGACCCACATGGTCATGTGGGCGATGTCGGACCGTGCGATACCGCGCTCGCTGCGGATGATCGAGGGTTTCGGCGTCAACACGTTCCGCCTGCTCAACGACAAGAATACGCCGACCTTCGTCAAGTTCCACTGGCGCCCCAAGCTCGGGACCCAATCCACCTGCTGGGATGAGGCGGTGAAGATCGCCGGTGCCGACCCGGACTACCATCGCCGCGATCTGCATGAGGCCATCGCCAAGGGGGATTTCCCGGAGTGGGACTTCGGCGTGCAGTTGCTCAGCCAGGAGGAGGCCGATGCTCTGCCCTTCGACATTCTTGACGCAACTAAGGTGATCCCCGAGGAATTGGTGCCGATCCGCATCATCGGTCGCATGGTGCTGAACCGAAATCCGGACAACTTCTTCGCCGAGACCGAGCAGTCCGCGTTCCTGCCGACAAATATGCCGCCCGGTATCGATGTCTCGGAAGACCCGCTGCTGCAAGGTCGCCTGTTCTCCTACCAGGACACGCAGCTCTCTCGGCTCGGGACCGTGAACTTCCACCAGATTCCGATCAACAGGGCCAAGGGCTGCCCCTTCCAGAACCTGCAGCGCGATGGGCATATGCAGACCCAGGTCTTCACCGGCCGGGCAAACTACGAGCCCAACAGCCTCAACGAGGCCGGCGAGGCTAGCGGCCCTCGCGAGGACCCGATAGGCGGGTTCCGGACTGGTGCGATTCCGGTCGAGGAGCATAAGGTTCGTCTGCGCGCAGAGAGCTTCGCAGATCATTACAGCCATGCCCGATTGTTTTTCCGCTCGCAGAGCGAGATCGAGCAAGCGCATCTGGCGAGTGCTCTCGTCTTTGAGCTGTCGAAGGTCACTCTGGAGCACGTCCGCAATCGCGTGCTGTCGAATCTCGTTAATGTCGATGAAACCCTAGCGCAGCGCGTTGCCGATGGGCTTGCGATGCCCCTGCCAAAGGCTTCCGAGCCGGGTATAGCGCCGGTCGACATGGAGCCGTCGCTGGCGCTCCGGATTGTCGGCAAGTACCCTGAGACTCTGAAGGGGCGGACTGTCGGCATATTGGTTTCGGATGGGGCGGACGGGGCAGTCGTCGCCGCCGTCAAGGCCGCCGTCGAAGGCGATGGCGGAGCCGTCAAGATCGTCGCGCCGAAGATCGGCGGCGTGAAGCTCAAGGACGGGAAGACACTCAAGGCCGATGGCCAGCTCGCCGGCTCGCCTTCCGTGCTCTTCGACGCGGTGGCGATCATCCTTTCCGAGGACGGTTGCGCGATGTTGATGAAAGAAGGTGCGGCGGTCGATTTCGCCAAGGACGCCTTCGGGCATCTCAAGGCGATCGGCTACAGCGTTGAGGCCGAGCCGCTTCTCGACAAGGCCGGAGTCGAGCCGGATGACGGGATCGTCGCGCTGGGCAAAGCCGTGGAGGCGTTCCTGCTTCCGGCGCGAACGCGGCAATGGGGCCGCGAGCCGAAAGTCCGCATGCTGGCGTAAATGCTCGTTTGGTCGGAGCCGCAGCCAGCCGCCTAGAGTTTGGTTCACGTCTAAATCAGCGACGGGCTCGGTACTACGAGGCCGTCGGCGGCGGCATAGCAATCTAGTGATCTCTTGGCATTTCGCTCTTGATCAACTCCGCCAGTCAACGGGCGGGCTGAGCTCTTTGCATCATCCGAGATGGTGAGCCGGTGCAACCGAGCGAGAGCTGATACGCGTTCGCGAAGTTGCTGGTCAGCTCTTAACTCGCGGCTACGCCAACGTCGGCTCTCGATGGCCGTTTTTATAGTTCATGGCCTGTGGGCGGCCGGCGTGGTCAGAGTGGACAATGTGGCCGCTGCCCGGGCGCTGATAGGGGTCGCAGCGTTATTTCGCTTCCGTGACAGGCGAGCTGCCTTCCGCAGCAGCGAGAAACGGAAGGGCGCCTAGATCTGGCCACCTACGTAGGATCGGCTCTGCAAGCCCAGCAGTGCGTTATGCCGGCTAGTCTCGAGCGCCCCGCGTCTTTATCGAGTTTGACGGACGTCCCGCGCTCTACCCACCTTTGCGGCGACGCTGCGATAATCCAAGGCGTCGTTGGATTCTCGCAGCGCCTCTTTCAGAAAGCGGATCGGAAAGCGGATTGCTTCGGCGTTGGCCTCGGAGAGTTCCGTGGTCCTCTCGGACGCACCGTTTTCAGCGCGAGCAAGCGCCGCCTCTATCTCAGAAGCGGCAAGCACTCCTTTTCGCTTCAGTTCCTCAAACAGGGCGGCGACAGAGAGCATTAGGCCTTCAAGCTGCAAGTTGGCCGTGTTCATTGTAAACTCCCGAATGAATATGGTGTGGTTCTAATAGCAGCGTCGGTTCATTTGCCGTGACGCGTGACCGCCTCGATCTTGTTTCCGCCCGGATCAAGCACAAATAAGGAACAACCCACCTTCGGCCACCCTGAGCCGAAAGCGATATGGACGCTGTTTCCTGCGCTCGCCCGCTCGCCGTTGGCGCCCGTTTCCAAGCTGACCAGCAGACTCGATACGCCAAAATCTGTGGGGTATGCGTTTTCCGTTAGGCTGAGAAAGCAAACACACTCGAGCACGGCGTCATATAACTCTCTGCTGGCCAAGACATTGGTTCCAAGCGAGATATGATAATCATGACTATTCATCAACATCCGAGAGCGGTCCGATAGCCGGGGCGTTCAATACGCTCCCGTCCGGAGAGAAATGCGATCCGTGGCAAGGGCAATCCCAGCAGACTTCGAACGAGTTCCAATGAAGGTGGCAGCCAAGGTGCGTACAGACCGCCAACTTCTCGATGACCTCGCCCTTCTCGGTCCGGTAGGCGGCGATTTTGCTCAGGCCGCGCCTCACGATCGCGCCTTGACCAGGCTTGAGCTCGTCGATGGAGGTCAGCTCGCCGGGAGCGAGGTACTCGGCGAAATTTTTCACCGCTGTAATGTTCTCGCTGACATAAGTCGTCGCGGCCTTAAGAGGCTTCCGGTTGGGGTCGTAGACTGCGGTCAAATAATTCTCGCGCCCGAGAATGAGGTCGGGAATGAGCAGGCCGGCAACCACGCCGTGGGTGATGCCTTGCCCGGAGTCGCCGGCGGAGACCAGGACACGTTCGCTGCCGGCCTCGCGTCCGATGAAGCCGCAATAATCGAGCGTATCCATGACCTGCCCCGACCAGCGATAGCGTTCCGGACCGAGATCCGGGACGAGGGTCTTGATCCAGGAGGTGAGGGCGGCGAAACGCGCATCGGCATCGTCAGCCTCGCCCGTCTTGTGATCCTCGCCACCGACGATGAGGATGTCCTTGCCGTCTTCGCCAGGCGTCAGGCGGACATAGTGATAGGGATCTTGCGTATCCCAGTAGAGCGCGTCGTTCAGCTTCCCCGCCTCGATTTCGAAGCCCATGGCGTAGGTCCGATAGGGCGCCTGCTTGGTGTGAAGGGCGACGAGATCATGGATGGGAGAATTCGTCGCAATAACGGCATGCCCGACCGTCACAGTGTGACCTGACTCCAACTTTAGCTCGACGTGGTCATCCCCCTCCTTCACCTCGATAACTGCGGTGTTGGCATGGAGGCGCGCGCCTTTCTTGGTGAGCGCATCCGCCACGCCTCGGAGATACTTAAGCGGATGAAAAGTCGCCTGAGCCGGGTAGCGTAGGAACGGGCGCTCGTCGAGTGTCCGCAAGGGCAGACCTTTTCCGCGTTCGACGGTGACCCCGATGTCCATCGCCGCGGAAACCTCGTCGTCGAGGACGCTCTCGTCGCTTTCCGGATCCAGGAAAAGGATTCCGTCGAGACGCCTAAACTCGCAGTCTATCTGAAGCTCTTTTTGGATAGACTCGATCCGATCAACGGCGGCACTCTGGCTTGCGTGAAATCCCTTCGCCAGCTCCTGCCCGCGCATCGATAGCAACTCGCTCAGGGAATCGTCGCAAATGGGCGCAAGATGGGCAGTGGTGCGGGATGTCATGCCGCCGGCGATCGCACCTCGATCAAGCACGACGACGGATAGACCGCGCACTGCAAGTTCATAAGCGATGGACAGGCCCGCGATGCCTGCGCCGACTACCGCCACGTCTGCCGCGTGGTCCGCCTGAAGGCGCCGGGCGTCGGGTGCTACCTTTACATCCATCCAGACCGAACGGCTTCGTTCACGTTTCGCATTCATGGGAGACCTCGGCAGTGATCTGCGTCCAACGTCCCCGGATGGAATATGTTCGAACGGTTCTGACTCCGCCTCTACCTGATTATCGGATCGGCTCCTGGGGTCGGTTGGATGGCCGAGATCGGTTCTCGTAGCTGCAGCGCTGCCGCCTCGGCATCATCTCCGGCCAGCAGTGCGTCGAGATCCTTTTTCTTCAGCTCCTCACTCGGTACGTCGATCGGGTCCTCGCCCGTCTCGCGCAGAGCCTCCCGCAATTCCTCAAGATGGTCGAATATGGCGCCGCGCCGCGCCCGATCGCCGACGAAGTCTTCTTGTCCCGGGCCTCGAGGTTGTAGCTCGTGATGATGACTGAAGGGAGCTGGGTGGCGCCGTGGGAGCCATTGGGCCGATTGGACTTCGAATTCCTTGCCATGGGAGCCTGGTCGCTGCGAGACACCAAGGGGACCGTGGCGAAGGAGTTCCTGAGCTGGCTGCCTGGTCTCCAGGGGTCGCCGCGCCGGGCTCACGGTCGCCAAGCACCAAGAACAGGCGCCACACCCGTCGCTCCCGTTCCAAGCATCGGATTGAGCGCTCGAAGCTCGGCTACGCCGGGCCCAGGAGGATATGTGTCTCGGACTTGGAGATGCCGTCCATAATCCTGATGCCGCTCACTAGCCGATTGAATGCGGGCATGTCCGCGACCTCGATTTCGGCAATCAGGTCCCAGAGACCATTTGTCGTGTGGAGACCGGCAAATCCGGGGTTAAGCCTCAACGCCGCTACGGTCTTCTTAACGTTCCGCCCTTCTAGCTCGATCATCATTATGCCGCGTATCCGATCGGTTGATTCGATCTCCTTCATCCGAACCGTGAATCCCGCAATGGTCCCGTTTGCGATCAAGCGATCCATCCGGGTTTGAACGGTGCCGCGGGCGACGCGCAGAAGCTTGGCCAACGTCGGAACCGTGGACCGGGCATTGACGCGAAGTTCGGCGATCAGCCGATAGTCGAGGTCGTCCATTGAGCTACCGATTCTGACACGTAAGCTGACGAATCCGACAGTATCAGCTTCAAATCGGCCCGGCAGGCCGTTCATGCGGATCATGAGGTCGCCTATCTTCGGGCCGCCCTCAGTACATTTGGAACGTCGCGATGGAACCACAGCTGAAGCCGGAATTCGGGCGTCGCGTTCGGGAGCTTTCGTGCTCCCTGGTTGGGTGGGGTAGCGAAACCGGAACTACCGGTGAGGCAGAGTTCGGAGCGAAGCTCGCGGAACTGCTTGGCGAAATACCCTACTTCCGCGATCACCCTGATCAGATTCGCCTTGTCGACAGTCACGGAGACCCCATTACCCAAAGTGTCGTGGCAATCGTGCGGGGGCAGGGGGCCCGGACGCTGGCGCTGGCAGGACACTACGATGTGGTTTCAATAGCGAACTATCGCGAACTCGCCCCACTTGCCTTCAAGCCCGATGAGCTGCTGCAGGCCTTGTTCGCCGATCTCCAGAGCAGGCCCTTGAACGCCGCCGAGCAACGTGCCTTGGAGGATCTGAATAGCGGTGAGTTCCTACCTGGTCGGGGCCTGCTCGATATGAAGAGCGGGATCGCGGCTGGAATTGCCGTCCTAGAAGCCTTTGCCACCGAGCCAGATAGGCCAGGCAATCTCATTCTCATCGCGACGCCTGATGAGGAGAGGGGTTCGAGGGGGATGCGGAGCCTTCGGGATGCTCTGCCCGGCATTGCGCGCGAGTTTGGGCTCGACATCCAGGCGGGCATCAACCTTGATGCGACGAGCGATCAGGGAGACGGCGAGGAAGGTCGCGCGATATACCGCGGGACGATCGGCAAGGCGCTGCCGTTTGCGCTGATCATCGGGCATTCCTCGCATGCGAGCTACCCCTTCGAAGGCATCAGCGCTCAGTTGATCGCTTCCGCGATCGTCAAGGCCGTGGAGGCGAACCCCACGCTTTGCGACAGGGCCGACGGGGAAGTGTCCCCGCCACCGATCTGCCTTGAGGCCAAGGATTTGCGCGGGGGTTACGAGGTCACGACGCCGGAGCGAGTCTGGCTCGGTTTCAACTGGCTTTCTCATAGTTGGACTGCGGTGGAACTCCTCGGCCTCTTCGAACAAAACGTTCGCATCGCCGCTGCCGACGCGATCGAGAGTTTCAATTGCCGGGCACGTAGCTATGCAGCGATGCTCGCAATGCACGAAACTCCGCCGGTGCCGAGTGCCTCGTTCGTTTCGGTCGCGGAGCTGCGGCGGAGGGTCGAACACGTTGGCGGCGCCGATGCCTTGTCCAGGGTTCGAAATGTGGAGCAAACCTGGATCGACTCAGACGATCCCTTGGCTCAAACCCGTGCGGTGGTCGGTGCGATGATCACGGAAGCCGGTCTGGTCGGCCCCGCCGTTATCTACGGCCTCAGTAGCCTCGTTTATCCCGCCACCCATGTAACGACACTGGGCGACCACTCCGACTTTGCCGCCGCAATTGAAGCCGCACGACTGGCTCAGGAAAAAATGGGGTACTCCGCGATTAAGTACCGCGAGTACTTCACCGGCATCTCGGACATGAGCTTCTTCGGACACCGGCCGTCCGAGGCCGATCGTGCATTGATCGCGGCCAACACGCCGGTCGAATCACTCGTCGATAGAGCGAGGGACGATGTACTGTCGTTCCCAGTGGTGAACATTGGGCCTTGGGGACGGGAGTTTCATCAAAGGCTGGAGCGGGTCAACGCGCCCTACGCGTTCGAGGAGCTACCAAGGTTCCTATGGGAGATCGTCCGACGATTTGTGCGATAGTTCCTCCTCGTTACACACTTTCGGGGTCGCGGAAAAACCATCGAGCGCCCGAGCTAAGTCCTGTGCGCTCCTCTGCCATATATCTCCGCTTGGGTTCGAACGCAGAGCGGGTCAAGAAGCGACATCGGCGACCGCTTCTAGTACGCCATCGCGGGCGGACGATGCAGATGGTTGTCGAGGGCGGAGCGACGAGAGAGAGGCGGGACGAACAGATTCCGGACGGCGGAGAAGACAGAGACGAAGCGTTGCAGGCTCCCCGGAGATCGGGTCCCGCATCGTCCATTTGGCTTTCGCAGCGGCAGGTGTGAGTTCTCAGCGCGGTTGTTGAGGCGCTTTTGCGCGATGCTCGATCGCCGGCAGGATCTTGCCGCAGGACGGCGGCATCGGAGGTGGCTATCCGACGAGGGCACAGCCCTGCTTCTGGACAATGGGCCTCAACAGGCGCCGCGCCGCCTTCGTGTCACGTGCGTCTGCACGATCTCATCGAGGGCACATCGATCATCAAACGCGAACGGCTTAGTTAAATGGCGACGGTGCAGATCAGAGGCGCTTATAATGGTAAATGCCCGGCGACCTTCGAAACGGGAGCCGCGGAACTTTCAATGGCCCGCAGAGTTTGGCGTGTCGGCGCAAGCCAAATCGAGGGGGTTAAAATGAAAACGCTTTTGGCCGAGTGGATGCAAAGTCCCATCATCCCCGATATATCGCAGCGCCTGCCGCGATAGGGCAGCCTGCGCCGCGCGCGACTTGCCCGACATCCTCGTATAGGGCCGGCCCCGATTGAGCCCGAAGCGACCGTCGCGTTAGGATTGACCGAAATCTGGCGCGCCCCCGCTGTCAAATGCGTTTGGATTAACGCGCGTCCCGGCGGTACTTCTGCCTAAGGACAATCAGACCTGGTTGCCACGGCATCGCTTAGCATTGTGGAAAAGAGACGGCGGGTTGTGATCGCCGCCTCCCCGTGAACGACAGCCATTCGACGAATTGAACCTGCCCTTAAGCAAGGCCGCCATTCGGAGCTATGTCCATGGACACGCCTGCCCGTCCCGCCGCAAAGAATCGCTCGTCCGACAAGGCATCGCAAAGAATCCCAATCGCAACCGCGCCTAACGGTCTAGGTTCGATGACCGCCGTCGATGTCTCCGCCGTCGATCTCGCGGAACTGCTCGAAGCGCTCCAGCTGGTCCGTCGGGGCGAGTTTTCAATCAGGCTGCGCAGCAACCAAAGCGGCGTTGCCGGTAAGATCGCCGACACCTTCAACGACATTGTCAGTGCCAATGAAAGAATGGCGCGCCAGCTTGAACAGGTTGGCGAAATTGTGGGCCAGGAGGGGAAGACGCGCACCCGAGTTCGCCTCGGCCTGTCGGACGGCGCCTGGGCGGAGATGGAAAACTCCGTCAACACGCTAATCGACGATCTGCTCTGGCCGACCGCCGCCATGACGCGCACCATCGCCGCAGTCGCCAAGGGTGATCTGCTGCAGCCGGTCCCACTCGACGTGGACGGCCGCCCGCTAAAGGGCGAGTTCCTCCGCTCGGCGACCATCGTCAACACCATGATCGAGCAGCTCAGCATCTTCACCTCCGAAGTGACCCGCGTGGCGCGCGAAGTGGGGACGGACGGAAAGCTCGGCGGCCAGGCGCAAATCAGGGAAGTGACTGGCGTCTGGAAGGACCTGACCGAGAGCGTCAACTCCATGGCATCGAACCTGACCGCCCAGGTCCGCAATCTTGCCGAGGTAACCATAGCCGTAGCCAATGGCGACCTGTCGAAGAAGATCACCGTCGATGTCCGCGGAGAGATACTGCAGCTGAAGGAAGCCATCAATACGATGGTCGATCAGTTGCGTTCCTTCGCCTCGGAAGTGACGCGTGTCGCGCGCGAGGTGGGCACGGAGGGCAAACTCGGCGGTCAAGCGATCGTGCCCGGCGTCGCCGGCACTTGGAAGGACCTCACGGATTCAGTCAACGCGATGTGCGGCAACCTGACCGCACAGGTTCGCAACATCGCTCAAGTCACGACGGCCGTCGCGCGCGGCGACCTCTCCCGCAAGATCACTGTCGATGTTTCCGGCGAAATCCTCGAGCTGAAGGAGACCATCAATACGATGGTCGACCAGCTCAACGGCTTCGCCGGCGAGGTGACGCGCGTGGCTCGCGAAGTCGGCACCGATGGCAAGCTGGGCGGCCAGGCCCGCGTGCCCGGCGTCGCCGGCACCTGGAAAGACCTGACCGACAACGTGAACTCTATGGCGTCGAACCTGACGGCCCAGGTTCGCAACATCGCGGAGGTTTCGACCGCGATCGCGAATGGCGATCTGTCACGCAAGATCACGGTCGACGTGAAGGGCGAAATTCTCCAGCTGAAGGAAACGCTCAACACGATGGTGGATCAGCTCAACCGCTTCGCCTCGGAGGTGACGCGAGTGGCGCGCGAGGTCGGCACCGAAGGCAAGCTCGGAGGACAGGCGCTCGTGCCGGGCGCTGACGGCACCTGGAAGGATCTCACCGAGAACGTGAACTCGATGGCGTCCAATCTGACCGGGCAGGTCCGCAACATCGCGGAGGTGACCACCGCAGTCGCGCGCGGCGACCTCTCCCGCAAGATCACGGTCGACGTGAAGGGCGAAATCCTCGAGCTGAAGAACACGATCAACACCATGGTCGATCAGCTCAACGCCTTCGCCGGCGAGGTTACGCGCGTGGCTCGCGAGGTCGGTACCGAAGGCAAGCTCGGCGGACAGGCGCAGGTGCCCGGCGTCGCCGGCACTTGGAAGGACCTGACCGACAGCGTCAACTCGATGGCCGGCAATCTGACGGCCCAGGTGCGCAACATCGCGGAGGTCGCGACGGCGATCGCGAACGGCGATCTGTCGCGCAAGATCACGGTCGACGTGCGCGGCGAGATCCTGCTGCTGAAGGAAACGCTAAACACGATGGTCGATCAGCTCCGCTCATTTGCCGGCGAGGTCACGCGCGTGGCACGTGAAGTGGGCACCGATGGGCGCCTTGGCGGACAGGCTGTGGTGCCCGGCGTCGCCGGCACCTGGAAGGACCTGACCGACAACGTCAATCTGCTCGCCGCAAATCTGACGACGCAGGTCCGCAACATCGCGGAGGTGACGACGGCGGTTGCCCGCGGTGATCTCTCCCGCAAGATCACCGTCGACGTGAAGGGCGAAATTCTCGAACTGAAGAACACGATCAATACGATGGTCGATCAGCTCAACGCCTTCGCCGGCGAGGTGACGCGTGTGGCGCGCGAGGTCGGCACCGAAGGCAAGCTCGGCGGCCAGGCACAGGTGCCCGGCGTGGCCGGCACCTGGAAGGATCTGACCGATACCGTCAACGTCATGGCGGCCAACCTCACCGAACAGGTGCGCGGTATCGTCAAGGTCGTCACTGCCGTGGCCAATGGCGATCTCAAGCAAAATCTGACAGTCGCCTCCAAGGGCGAGGTCGCGGCGCTCGCCGAGACCATCAACAACATGACGAATACGCTTGCGACCTTCGCTGACCAGGTCACGACTGTCGCACGCGAGGTGGGCGTGGACGGGCGCCTGGGGGGCCAAGCGAACGTCCCGGGCACAGCCGGCACCTGGAAGGACCTCACTGGCAACGTCAATCTCCTGGCAGCGAATCTCACGACGCAGGTGCGCGCCATCGCGGAGGTCGCGACGGCGGTCACGAAGGGAGACCTGACGCGCTCGATCCAGGTCGAGGCTCGCGGCGAGGTCGCCGAGCTCAAGGACAACATCAACACGATGATCGGCAATCTGCGCCTCACCACCGAGCGCAACACCGACCAGGACTGGCTAAAGACCAATCTCGCGCGCTTTACCAACATGCTGCAGGGCCATCGCGACGTCTCGACAGTGGCCCAGATGCTCCTTTCGGAGCTAGCGCCGCTCGTCGGCGCCCAACACGGGGTCATCTACCAGGTCGAGTCCGAGGGCACCTCAGCCGGCCTGAGGCTGCTTTCGGTCTATGCCGACGACCCGGTTAAGGGCCATCCGGAACGACTCCAGATGGGCCAGGGACTGATCGGCCAATGCGCCAAGGATGCACGGCGGATCCTGGTCACGGACCTGCCTCCTACCACCCTACCAATCGGCTCGGGCGTATTCAAGGCACAGCCCCGCAGCGCCATCGTCCTGCCGGTCCTGTCCGAGGGCCAAGTCAAAGCCATCATGGAGCTCGCGACCACAAGCTGCTTCCGCGAGCTGCAAGTTTCCTTCCTCGACCAACTCACCACCTCGATCGGCATCGTGCTCAACTCGATCGAAGCGACGATGCAGACCGAAAGCTTCTTGAAACAGTCGCAGCAACTGGCCGGAGAGCTCCAGACGCAGCAGCGCGAACTTCAGCAGACGAACGAACAGCTCGAACAGAAGGCCCAGCAACTCGCCGAGCGGAATGTCGAGGTGGAGGCCAAGAACCAGGAGATCGAGCAGGCCAGGCGCGCGCTCGAAGAGAAGGCGACCGAGCTGGCCCTAACCTCCAAATACAAATCTGAGTTCCTCGCCAACATGTCGCATGAGCTACGGACGCCGCTCAACTCGATCCTGATCCTTGGGCAGCAGCTCGGTGAAAATCCGGACCGCAACCTCTCCGACAAGCAAGTCGAATTCGCTCGCACCATTCATGCCGCAGGAACCGACCTGCTCAATCTGATCAGCGACATCCTCGATCTCTCCAAGATCGAGTCCGGAACCGTTTCGGTCGAGGCCGAAGAAATCTTCTTCACCAGCCTTCTCGACATCATCACGCGCTCGTTCCGTCACGAAGCGGAAAACCGCAGGCTCTCCTTCGCCGTCGAGTTGTCGCCGGACCTGGACCGCAGCTTCATCACCGATTCAAAGCGACTGCAGCAGATCCTCAAGAACCTTCTCTCCAATGCTTTCAAATTTACCGAGAAGGGCAGCGTCGCGCTCAAGGTTTCTCCGGTCAGCGGCGGCTGGAGCCCGGACAATGCGTCGCTGCGCCACGCCCCCGCCGTCATCGCATTCGAGGTCTCAGATAGCGGTATCGGCATCTCGACCGACAAGCAGCGGATCATCTTCGAAGCGTTCCAGCAGGCCGATGCATCGACCAGCCGGAAATACGGCGGCACGGGACTAGGGCTGGCCATCAGCCGGGAGTTGGCCACCCTGCTGGGCGGCGAAATCCAGCTGCGCAGCACGCCGGGCTCGGGCAGCATCTTCACCCTGTTCCTGCCCTCTAGCTTCGTGGGTGCGGCGCCGATCGCGATGCGCCCGACCGTCGCCGATACGGCTGCAGTATCGATCGCAGCATTGACGGCGGGCCGGCTCGGCGAGAACGCGGCGGAGCAGCTGCAGGATGATCGTCATCGGATTGTACCCGGGGATTCAGTTCTGCTCATCATCGAGGACGATCCCCACTATGCCAGCGTGCTAATCGACCTTGCCCGGGACCACGGTTTCAAGGTGCTCGTCGCCATGCGTGGTTCGGAGGCACTGACGCTAGCACGCCAATACCGGCCAACCGCGGTCACTCTCGACGTCTTCTTGCCAGATATGTTGGGCTGGACGGTGCTGAGCCAACTCAAACAGGATCCCGCGACACGCCACATTCCGGTACAGATCGTCACCCTCGACGAGGATCGCCAGCATGGTCTCGCGCGTGGAGCTTTCGCCTTTATGAACAAGCCGACGACGACGGAGGGGCTCGGCCGCGCCCTCGCCCGGCTGAAGGACTATGCCCAGCCGCGTCGCAAGCAGCTCCTCCTGGTCGAAGACGACGCGCGGGAGCGGCAGGCCGTCACCGGACTGCTCGACCACGATGATATCGACATCGTCAGCGCCGATACCGGCGCGAAAGCGCTCGAAATCCTCAGCGAGGGCGCGACAGACTGCGTCGTGCTCGATCTTAAACTGCCCGACATGTCGGGCTTCGAGGTGCTGGAGCATATCCGTGACGACGCGGCGATCGGCGACGTGCCGGTTGTCGTCTTCACCGGGCGCGAACTGTCGCCGGAGGAGGACACGCAGCTTCATACGATCGCCCGCAGCGTCGTTGTCAAGGGCGTCGAGTCTCCGGAAAGGCTGCTGGACGAGACGGCGCTCTTTCTACACCGGGTCGTGTCGGACCTACCTGCCGCCCAGCAGGAGATGCTGGCGCAGCTGCACAGCTCCGACGCGGATCTTGTCGGCAAGATCGTGCTGCTCGTCGACGACGATGCGCGCAACATCTTCGCGCTAAGCAGCATCCTCGAACGCCGCGGCATGCGGGTGATCACGGCGACGACCGGCAGCGAGGCGATCGCAGCGATCAAGAAAGAGCCGGACATTGCCCTCGTGCTCATGGATATCATGATGCCCGGGATGGACGGATACGAGACGACGCAGGCCATCCGGGCCGATCCCGCCCTGCGCCGGCTGCCAATCATCGCCCTCACCGCGAAGGCGATGAAGGGCGATCGCGAGAAATGTCTGGAGGCCGGCGCGTCCGATTATCTGGCCAAGCCGGTGAACACGGAACAATTGCTATCCGCCCTGCGTATGTGGCTGCATCGCTGAGGGGGCTCCCATGGATCCGGTAAACATTCTCCTGGTCGATGACCAACCGGCGAAGCTGCTCAGCTATGAGGTCATCCTCGGGCAGCTGGGCGAGAATCTGATCAAGGCGCACTCCGGCCGCGAAGCTCTTGAACATCTTCTCCGCAACGACATGGCCGTCATCTTGGTCGATGTCTGTATGCCGGATCAGGATGGCTTCGAACTCGTGGCGATGATCCGCGAGCACCCTCGTTTCCAGAAAACTCCGATCATCTTCGTCTCGGCGGTGATGATGGCTGAGCCGGACCGGTTGCGCGGGTACGAAGCCGGCGCGGTGGATTATGTCTCCGTGCCGGTGGTGCCGGAGGTTCTGCGTGCGAAGGTCAAGGTCTTCACCGAGCTCTACCGGACGAACCGGCAGCTCGAGCGCCTCAATACCGAGTTGGAACGACGCGTGGCAGAGCGGACCGCACAGCTGGAAGCGTCGTCCGCGGAACTGCAGTCATTGAACGAACAATTGGAGAGCCGCATCGAAGAGCGCACCCGCGAACGGGAAGAAGCGCTGGCCCAATTGTTCGAGGCTCAGAAGCTCGACACCATCGGGCAACTCACCGGTGGCGTCGCGCACGATTTCAATAATCTCCTGATGGCGGCGCTCGGCAGCCTCCATCTGCTCCAAAAGCGGCTGCCGCATGAAGAGCGCATAGACAAGCTCTTCAACAATGCGATCCAGGCCCTCGACCGAGGCGCTGCTCTGACGCAGCGCCTGCTCGCCTTCGCACGGCGCCAGGAGCTGAAGCCCCAGGCAATCGACATTCCCGCCATCGTGGTCGGCACGGGGGATTTGCTGCAACGAGCGATCGGCCCTGGGATCGAGTTCGTCCGGGAGTTGCCCAAGGCGCTGCCTTTAGTGCTCGTCGATGCCAACCAACTGGAACTCGCCCTGCTCAATCTCGTCGTCAATGCGCGCGACGCGATGCCGAACGGAGGTAAGCTAACGATCACCGCCGAAGCCTCGGTCGTCTCATCCGACAATCCGCAAACGGAACTCGCGCCTGGACCCTATGTCTGCATCCGGGTCAGCGACACCGGTTCCGGCATGGACGAGCTAACTCTGCAGAAGGCAGCGGACCCGTTCTTCACCACCAAAGGGCCCGGCAAGGGTACGGGGCTCGGCCTCTCGATGATCAAAGGCTTGGCCGCACAGTCGGGAGGCATGCTGGCGCTGTCGAGCCGTGTCGGTATGGGGACAAGCGCAACTTTGTGGCTACCCGTTGCAAGTGAGGCTGAGACGTCCGCATCGCTTGCGAAGGCCGAAGAGGCGGCTCGCCCGCTGGAGCAGCCGTCGGCTTCCCGCGTCATTCTCCTGGTCGACGACGACCCGTTGGTGAGCATGGGTACGGCAGCAATGCTGGAGGATCTCGGTCATACGGTCGTTGAGGTGAACTCGGGCGCTAAGGCCTTGGACGCGTTGTTGGAGAATGAGCGCATCGACCTCGTCATCACGGATCATTCGATGCCTGGGATGACCGGCGCAGAGCTGGCGCGAAGAATTCGGGCCTCTCGGCCGGAACTGCCTATCATTCTGGCTTCGGGCTATGCCGAGATTCCGGATAATGAAGGCCTCGAGGATCTTCTCCGCCTGGGTAAGCCGTTCGCGCAGAGCCAGCTGACCTCCGCCATTGAACGCTGTCCGCCGCCCGGTTGATTAGCTTTCTCCAAGCCAACGCCGGCGCTATTTGTGCGGTCCGACGCGAAGGCCGAGCTGAATGAAGTCCCAATCGTGCCATACTCATGGCTTTGATGGGGCGCCGGCGGCGCGACCCGAGCACGGCGTGAATTGCCCCGGATTGCTGACAGGCCGGTCGCCTGGAAGGCCGCCGCGCCGCGTTCCGGTGGGGCTATCGGCGTTGGTCGAATTTAGGACGAACGCCGAGCGCGCGATTGGCGCGCGGCACTCCGAAGCTTTCTGATGAAAGGGCTCGCTGGAGCCTGTCCCGCTGGTTGCTGAAATCGCCGACTGCTTCCCGCGCAGGGAGTAACGCCTAACGCCGTTCGGCAGCGTGGTTTCCACCGCCATCTGCTCGACGCGGCGGCGATCGGTGGTCGAGGATTTCGTGTACCGCGGTGTTTCCCGGGGCGGGTAAGACGATTGGCTCTCTCGAGCGGTAGTCGGGCACGGTGAGCACGTCACGACGCGCCAGCATGCCCTCGTCATGGGAAATTGGGTGACTCTGCTCGTGGCGCATCCCAACCAACTTCAGCGCACGCGACAGTTCCAGCGACGAGCTGTGCAACGATCAGTATCACGTCGTTCGACGGCATCGACCGTCATTGGTTGACTCGGCTCTCTCCCCCTTTAAGTCGAGCACGTCTGATAACGGGACAAGAACGGGCCAATCGATCAATGATCAATCGTTGGTAGGGAGGCTGGTTTTGCGGGTTTCCCGAGCGCGTTCTACGGATCTCGCCGCCCTACGTGCGGCACGCAATTCTTGGATTGTCGGCTGCCACCATCCGCGTTGAAAGGCATTCGTTGTGGTCGGGCGTCGCGCAGGCCACGCCCTGATAAGCTCTTCATGCGTCGGACGCCGCCACAACGCCCAGACTAGAACGTCGAACAGTTCGGAACTCCAAGCGTAATGCCGAGCGGCAGTTTCCGCTGGCACGATTTCCCCTGTCACTTCAAGGACGACGAGCGGTCCCTCATGGGACATCAGCACTCGGTCCGGCGGCGGAAGTTCAGTTGCAGGAACGGGATAGCGGCGGCGGCGCCGCTCGGCTGCCGTGGCCTTCGCCTCCTCGTAGTCAGGCGCGGATCTCGCTGCCTCCCGTCGCTGCCTTCGTGCTTCTGGCTCGCTGCGTTGCGCGGCAGCTTCGATCGCGGGCCATCTCCTGCGAAGCTCGTCAACCGACCGATATGGAACCTGCCAAGCCTTGTCCTCGCCGTTCCACCAGGCCCATGGCACAGCGCGCAACTCGTCGACAATCGTTCGCGAGAACGGTGTGCGCACGATCATCTCATCGGCGGCCTGCAAATAGGGACTAACGATCGGCTCGAACGAGAAGGAATCGCGGCCGCGCTCGTCGGCTGGGGCGAAAGCACGCGGGAGTTCGCGAGCGAACCACCGTTCCGCGCGACGCATCGCCGTCGTTCCGGGCAGCCGCCAAGCCGCCAAGTGCTCGCTCCAGCGTGCTCGCGGAAAGGCCCGCCGAAAGCGCTCCACGGCTGCGGCGTCGAACGGGAAGGACACGATGGCGCCCGGACCTTCTTCATCGTCACGGATTTGGATGTCATTGTGCTCGCGCGCAGCCATCGGCCTATCGTCCCGCAGCCCCCGACGATGGCTCCGGCCCGGCCAAGTTGGCAAAAGCCGGGATGAGAGCTATTCGATGAACCGCACGGTCGTGCCGGGCCTGACGATTTGGGCCAGTTCTTCTGCGTCCCAATTCGTAAGCCGGACACAGCCATGCGATGACGCCTTGCTGATCCTCGAAGGTTCCGGCGTGCCGTGAATGCCGAATGTCGGCTTCGACAGCTCGATCCACACCGTCCCGACCGGGTTGTTGGGACCTTTCGGAAGCGCCAAGCGGCGCTTGTTATTCCCCTGCTGGAAATTCTTGATCGGGTCGTAGTGATAGGTCGCGTTCTTAACGACCCTCACCACCTGATATTCGCCCTCGGGCGAGGGTGTCTCCTCGCTCCCGATAGTCGCTGGGTGCATCGCGATGACTTTTCCCGTCGCATCCAACGCGCGCACCATACCATTTGTCTTGTCGGTCTCCACCGTTCGTGCCTCATTGGAAGGAAGGCTTCGTCCGACTGAGACGACGTGCAACGTTTCCTCGCGCTTCAGATAATCTTTTCGTGGGTTGAGCATCCTGAGAAGGCCCTCGCTCATATGAAAGCGTTCGGCGAACATCTCCTGCGCGTTCCTGTAGCCGAGCCGATTCATTCGGGCCTGACGAGCATAGTCATGAGGAATGCGCCGGGATAACCGGGCTTTGATATCCTCCTTCGTTACGAAGTAGTCCGAGACGATATTCGTGCTGACGTCCCCTTTGAGCGCTCGCCAAGTTGCTGCGTCAAGTGGCCGCGGGTCGGCCCGCCTGGTTCACCCCGTCGGCAGTAAGGGCTTGTGCGCCCGCCGGCGCCAGCACCATGCCGCCAAATACCAAGGCGGCTTGGAACTTCTTCAGGAGCTCGAAAACGGCTGACGGCACGGACATCACCATCGCTGGATCCATTGCTCGCCAACGCGATATTTCATCCTGAGGTTCCGCGATGACACGGCGCGCTTTGCATTGCTTGCCCCGATCCAAAGCTGGATGATCTCTCGGGCCCTCGCCATATCGCCATGCACGGGCGGACCAGCGCTCCATCCAATACGCCTGACGTAGCGCGATCGAAGGTTTTGACATCGATCTCTGTGGGGCAGCCTTTGTCGTCAGAGATGCCTGCGCAGAAAATCCTGTGTTCTTGAAATAGCATCGGGCCAGGCAGCGAGAGAAAAACCATGGCCTTCGCCAGGGTAGATGTGGGTTTCGGCCATTCCGCCGGCGTTGTTGACCAATCGCTCGATTCCGCTCGCGTTTGAGACCGGCACCACGCGGTCAGCGTCCCCGTGTAGGATTAGTGTCGGCGGAAGGGAGGTGCTCTCCAACCCGGACGGGACAAACCCGAAGAAGTCGAGCACGGCTGAAATTCTGTGATCGTGAGCGGCCGACGCCAATGCCAAAGCTCCCCCGAGTGAAAAGCCCACGACAGCGAACCGGCCTTCCTGCGAGTGCTCGATAATCTCGTTGAGCTTCGCTTTCAGGTTGGCAATGCACGCCGTCAATGGCCCATCCAGGATGACGTTTGCCTGAAGCTTGCGCTCGTGAATCATGAGCCGTGTCCCGCGGGTCAGATAGCGGTTCGGCCGAGCGAAGAAGCTCATGAAAGTCGCGCCGGCAGAGAGGCATGGAGCATATCCCTTCGACGATATAGTAATATCCTCGTTTTCATATCCGATCCAGGCAATGAGCTTGGTGTGGTCGTAAAGGCGCAGCGGCCTTTCCAGCGTCGGCGCCGCGTAAGGCTTCTTAGGTGACTTCGTCGATCGCATCCTTGGCTAGAGCTTATGCGACGCACCTTCGCGCGCCAAGGCAGTGAGACGGTGAGACATCTTAAACAGGCACTACAAGGTGGGCGCGTTGCTGCCTTCCGGAAGGGTTGTCAGCCGCCGAGCCAAGACAGGTCATCTATCAACGTGCCGTGACCACGGTCGCACCGATCGGCCTCCACTTCGACGACAGAGCGACGGTCGCCGGCCGTTTGCCAAAAGCACAACTCTCGTTCAGCCTGGTCTATCACTAGCACCGAGAGCCGACCGCTGAAGCATGCGCCGGTGTCCATGGAAATGCGGTTTTCCGTGACGACGGGTAGGCCCTCTTTCATGACGGTATGCCCGTGGACCACGACACGCTTCAGCGTTCCGCGGTGATCGAGAAATGGATCTTTGATCCAGAGCAGGTCCTTCGGCGACTGCTCGGCAATAGGTGCACTTGGGCGGATGCCAGCATGTGCGAAAAGCATCGGGCCCTCGTCGACGATGAATGAGGAATTTCGGAGCAGGCTTAAATGCGCCGGATGATGCTCAAGGATGAACTCCCGCCCGGGATCCACGTCGAGGTCGCAATAGGAGTCGAGGGTCTGCCTGCCGCCATCGTGGAACCACGAATAGAGCTCGCTCCGGTCGTTCTCTAGGAAACGAAGAAACCAGTCGTCGTGGTTTCCCCTGATGAAGGTTGACCCTGGATGGTCGGCTAGGACGCGTCCGAGGACGTTGAGACAACCCCTACTATCGCGCCCTCTGTCGACGATGTCGCCGAGAAAAATAATTCGCGGCGGCCGTCTACGGCGAGCGGCATCGCGCTCCACAAAGTCGACGATAGCGATGAGAAGGTCTGAGCGACCGTGCACGTCGCCGATCGCGTAGGTGAGAGGCATGGACATCGTGGTTGACATTACATCTATCTGGCCGATTCCGGAGTCCGGCAGCCCCCCGCACCGAGATTCAGCCATCGTGGCCTGCGACCACTCGATATACTAGCGCAACGTCGCTGTGCGGAGATTAGACGGTCTAATCGCCGCAAAATTTGCGGAGATCAGAGAGGCGGGCGCGTTATTACCACTTCTGCAAAAGTGGTAATAACAGGCAGTCTCAACAGAATGGGGACGGGGGCACTGTCGCCGGACTTTTCACCTGTAAGGAGATGCTCGGCCTGTCGTTCAATCACCGTTGAACGCCCCATTTTCCTGCGAACCTCTCTGGGCACCCCGGCCGGCTCGGTATCTGGGAATAGCGCGCACTTGGCGGAGAGCGAGGCAAACTTCAAATAAGATACTGATTTATCTAAGTTTGCTCCAATTGCCTTCCGCTTTCCATTCGGCGGACTACAGAAATTTTGGCTGGGGGCTCGGTGCGGGTGAGGACGCTGGCACGGCGCGGCGAGCGGCTGCAAGACGCTGAAATTGATCGGCAAATACACCTAACGTACCATGCGCTCTTTGTTCCCCGCCAAGTGCGCGCTATTCCCCGGCAATTCCGGAAGCCCGTGTGCTCCCTTCCCGGGCATCACCACACGGTAGCACTCTGGGATCTGGCTATGAGAGCACGAAGGTCACCAAGCGAACTGAAGGTCCGCAAATCAGCTATACTGGTTCCACTACTGACGCTGGGAGCACGTTGATGGAAAAGCCACCTGAGGAACGTGTTCGCGTTAGCGCGCCGGGGCTCCGCACGTTCTTGAATATCGCGGACCGCTGGGAATTGTCCTCGGCCGACCGGCTCGCGCTTCTGCAGTGCGATGCGAGGCAATATGGGGAATGGTCGACCGCTGCGCGGTCGAATGGTCCGGTCGTTCTCGAAACGCCTGTTCTCCTGCGTATCTCTGCACTCCTCGGTGTCTTTAAGGATGCGCAGCAGCTTTACGGATCTCCGCAAAAAGAAAGAGATTGGCTGCGCTCCACCAACATGGCTGCGCCTTACCAGGGGCGAGCTCCCATCGATCTCCTGAGAGGGACGCTCGACGATCAACTTGCTGTGCGGGGTGAGGTCGCGGCTATCAGATGGGGTGGGGGCGTAGCGCCTAATGCGATCGACAAGAACTTCACAAAATAAACAGATGAAGATCTGATCTGGGCAGACGATCGTCCGCAGATCCGAGCTGTCTGCTTCGACGGGTTCGGAACGCTCGTCGAAATTGGCGATAAGCGACGGCCGTTCAGAGCGCTCCTCGGGCATGCCAGTGCATCGGCGGCGGTGACCCAGGCGCTCACTACTCCGATGAGCCTACGCGATCTTGCCCGGGACCTCGCAATTGTTCCTGACGAGGAGCGCCTTATCGAGCTTGAGGCGGACTTATCGGCGGAAACCGCTTCGACACGGTTACGGCCGGAAATTGAGGCCATCTGGCGCAGGTTGGGCGAGCTCGGGTTGAAAATAGGCGTCTGCTCGAATCTCGCCGCGCCATATGGAGCCGCTTTGCTCGGCTGCCTGCCTAGCGCCCCGGATGCGGCCGTTCTCTCGTTTGAGGTCGGCATGATGAAACCTCAGGTCGAGATTTATCAGCTGGTTTGCCAGCGGCTTAATTTGGAGCCGCATCAGGTACTTTTCGTCGGTGACAGCATCGATGCAGACGTGATCGGCCCGCGAAATACTGGACTGTTCGCGATGCACATCGACGAGTTCGAGTCTGGATTTACTGAGGGCGCAGCGCCGGAAGCGCCGAAACCTGTCATCGAGCTCCTAGAACGTGCTGCGGCTACACCGCGCCGTGCTTGAACGTGCGTGCACGTGCGCGCTCTATGATGCAATCTAACGCGTTATAAAGAGTTCGGATGCTTTATGACGCTGTAAGAAAGATTTCAGACTGTCTCGTTAAATCGTTTTCACGCTTTAGACAGCGTCAATGTAGCTTTAGAACGCGTGCGGACGCTACATGGAACATTTCAGACTGCATAAATAAAGCGTTCGAGCGCGTGTGGACGCTGCAAAACGTAGCTTGCTGCGTCCAAGTGCATCGCGTGGCGCTCTTAGGCTTGGGTGGCTGAAGCAAACTAATGAGGAAGGGCAGGATGCGGCTTTTGGTGATTTCCGATCTTCATTTGGAATTCGGCCCGTTTGCATTGGCCGAACCGATGCCTGAGTTTGATGTCGCAGTCTTCGCCGGCGATGTGCACAAGCCAATCAGTGCTGCGCTCGAGTGGATGGTGGAACAGCGGGAAGCCGGTCCGTTCCATGGCCGGGAAATCGTCTACGTCGCCGGCAATCACGAGTTCTACAAGAGCGAGATGAAGGGCAACCTGGCGGCCGGGGGCGAACTCGCAGGCAAGGTCGGCATCCACCTTTTGCATCGCCGGACCGTTGTAATCGGGCAGGTGCGCTTCATCGGCTGCACCCTCTGGACCGACTACCGCCTTCTTGGGACGCCTAAGCCGTCGATGATTTTCGCCGGGCAAGAGCTGAACGATCACCATCTCATTCGCTATCGAGAGGAAAGTGGTCATTACAGCCGCTTCATGCCCTGGCACGCTGCGGCTGAACATCGCCTCGACCTTGCGTTCATCCGCGGCGAACTCGCTAAGCCGCATGATGGACAAACCGTAGTAGTCACTCACCATGCGCCGCATCCGCAATCAGTCCAGCCGAGGCACCAGGGGAGCGCTTTGTCGCCCGCCTTTGTTTCTGACCTCAGTGCCCTTATCGAGGAGCATCAGCCGGAGCTCTGGGTCCACGGCCATGATCATGGGTCACATGACTACAAGGTCGGTCGCACGCGCGTCCTGGCTAATCAGGCCGGCTATCCCAATCGCAATGGCGATCGCGAGAATCCATGGTTCAATCTGACATGTGTCGTCGAGGTGTGAAACCATCCGAAATGATTTGCGGCCTTGAGGCGTGACGTCACATGCCGGCGCTGTCGTGATCAGCGGGCGAGGTTCGCCAGCGGTGAACTCCTGTATCTAAAATTTCGAAGGGGGAGGTTGCAAGGACTGCAAATCCTGGGACCCCCTGCTCCCAAAGGATCCGCTAAGGCGCACGCTATGGCGACCTGCCAAGGTCCGAGACGGGTGGGAAGCAGAAGTTGGTCACGCGAGCCAAACGCGCCTCTATCGCGGCCGCCACCGTCGCTATGACGGCCAGGCTTGCCGAGGGCTGCAACCGCCCTGGCGCTCAGTTTCCCCAAAACTCGTGACATTCGGCCCTAGCTCGGGCCCTAGTAAGACCGCCGGATTGAGGCGATGCGCTTCGACCTGCAGCGGAGGGCAGCGGAAATCGATACACGATAGCCGTTAATTTCTAGGGGTTTTCTGATCGATGAGGGTTCATGGCGATCACCAGCGGACAAACATTCAGTGGACCCGAGGGTACAAACGGAGCATGCACGTTCTGGGGTATCTTCTGCGCGCTGAGGTCGTTTGAAAACTCGGTTGCGCCCTCGATCAGGACAATAGAGCAGGCCTTCTGATCCCCGCCCGTCGGCCATTCAAGCAGGTGACTCTGTCATGGGGCAGCACGGTTGCGCGGTTGGTCTGAAGCGCTCGTCATTTAAAAATGACGGTCGAACCAATGTTCTTTCGTGACGACCAGTTTGCGGGAACCCCGTTGGGGCCATGACAGTTTGACGGCGACCATCAACCTGGAGGACGCCAAATGGCCGCTCAAGAAAAGAACCTCGCCGACCTGTTTCTCGATACACTCAAGGACATCTATTACGCCGAAAAACAGATTTTGAAGGCGCTGCCAAAGATGGCGAAGGCGGCCCAGTCGCCGGAACTGAAAAAGGCTTTCGAGGCGCATCGTGATGAGACGGAAGGGCATGTCGAACGCCTAGCTGAGGTGTTCGAACTTATTGGCAAGGCGCCGCGCGGCAAAACCTGCGACGCCATCCTCGGCATCATAGAGGAAGGCAGAGCCATCATCGAGGAGTTTGAAGGCAGCCCGGCACTTGATGCAGGCCTAGTCGCGGCTGCGCAGGCTGTCGAGCATTACGAGATGGCGCGCTACGGCACGCTTAAGGCCTGGGCAAAGGAGCTTGGGCATAAAGACGCCGTCTCCTTGCTCGACCAGACACTCAGCGAGGAGACAAAGACCGACAAGTTGCTGTCTCAGCTTGGGATTTCCTCAACAAACAAAATGGCCGCCTGACACTACCGGGCGTCGCGCGAGAGCACGGCGCCTTTTCCTTGATGGAAGCAGTCATGGCTATGAGTTACGAGCTCATCGTTCACAAGGGCAGCATGATGTCCTGTGGGCTCGAATGGCGCAGGCGGTGGACAGGCAAACCAATCACCTTCGTTGAGGCGGTACATTATCCAGAACAGCCAAAACGCGGCACCGCTGCGACGCAAGTCAAGCTTGACGAGCTGATCTGGAAGCTAGAGGGGCCAGAGAAGAGCTCCTGGATTTGGAGGAGTTGGACGAGAGCCGGCTCGAAAAGATACGAAGGAGTTTTGCGCGCGGGAATCGAAGGCGCGTGGCAACCCTCAGCCTAAATGCGCCTGACACCGAGTTGGGCAGCCGCGGATTATCGCCATGTCCGATAGAATCAGCATCGATCGACTGAATTTAGCTAAACTCGAAAGCGCTCGAACACTAGCGGAGCGCTTGATCTCGATTTGCCTCGCTCGGCATGAGCGCATCGTTACGGCGGAGTCATGCACTGCGGGATTACTCGGGCAGACGCTATCCGGGTGCGTCGGCGCCTCTATCGCGTTCGATGGCGGTTTTCTGACCTACACAAAGCAAGCTAAAACGAAAATGCTCGGGGTTTCAGCCGATCTGCTAACGACCCATACCGCTGTTCATCGCCTGGTCGCTCACGCCATGGCGGATGGGGCGCTATTACGAGGCCCCGGCACAATTTCGCTATCCGTCACCGGCGTTACGGGTGATACCCCAGATGAGGACGGTAACCCGATCGGCCGTGTCATCATGGCCTGCGCAACGGCACACTCAACGCATAGCCTTCATTGTGAGTTTGGCCACTTGGTGTCGCCAGCACTGAATCAGATGGCAGTGGCAGTGACACTTGCATTGGCGTTGCAGAAACTAGGGGACGAAAGCGTGGCTACGATATTTTAGGCTGCACTGCTGTACTGGTTATCTACGAAGTGCGTCGCGACTGAGAGAGCCGGAAGGGAATGCTCTTGGATCTCATAGATTAGCGTCAGCGTTCGTCAAACGGCCGCATATCGCCTGGTTGATTGCGAAGGGAGATCGGCAAAGCCATATGGGCTATATGAGTCACCGTACGGCTTTCTTTCCCAACGCAATACAGTTGCCCGATCCCGGCTGAAGGCGCTGCGCGAAGCAAAGCGCCGGACCAGCTGGGTCAATCCGAATGAAAGCTATGAGAGGGCGGCAAAGGAGCTGATCTTCGAAGCATTGAAGCCGGGCAGCGCCTTCATTCAACGCTTTCGGCCCCTGCGGGTGAGCTGGCACGACGGGGCATGTTCAAGAACCTGGTCCGCCCCCTGCTCAAGCTCACCGTACCAGGCGTATCGGACTTTTACCAAGGAACCGAGTTCTGGGATCTCTCGCTCGTTGAGCCCCGACAATCGTCGGCCGGTTGACTACAACCTTGCGGAAGCGGCTCTCGGGACCAGCGCTTCGCTCCACGAACTGCTGAAAACGTGGGCGGACGGGCGCGTCAAGCAGCGGATCGTCCGTACATTGTTGAAGGAGCGCGCCGCGTCGCCGCAGCTGTTTGCTGGCGGCGAGTATCGGCCTATCGCGCTTGATGGAGAGGACAGGGACGCCTACCTCGCTTTCAAGCGTGTATTGGGGGGTGAGGCCCTGCTCGTGCTTGTTACTCGTTTCACCTTAAACGAATGCCCAACGGGTGATTGCACCGAAATGGCGACGCTACCCTGCCTAGCCAAAAACGGCCGATGGCGTGAGCTTCTTAGAGGCCTCGAGCTCACGATTGTAGGTCACTGCATTCAGGTCCAGGACGTATTGAACGCGCTGCCGGTGGCCGTGCTTCGACAGGCATCGGCCTAAGGGGGAGTTCTCATAGCAACCGAGCGCTGGCCAACGGGCAGGCGCGCCACGCTAAGCTTCCGGCCAGTCTCCTCGAACGGATTCGCCCCGATCGCGGGGGTCGACGCCAGCCCTCAGCCGCATCCCGACAGCGAGCGTCGCCGATCAATACGGCCTGGCGCCATGGCAAAGGCGCAGCGTCATGCGCAACATGCGGCAGCGCTCTGACGTCGCGACGCTGTATCAAGCAACACCCACGCCCACTTAATTCATGCCTCCGTCGAAGTGGGCGTGGCAAATTGTTCGGCATCTATATTGCAGCTCGAAAGATTTGGCCGACTTCTCTATCTCGGAAGAATTGGATAGCTGCTTCTCAGTCCAATAGACGTCCTTAAGCCGCTCGTCGATAGAACAGGCCGTTGAGGGCTTTTGGTTCTGTTGCTGTGGGTCTCCAGATGGCAAGATTGAATGTCGCATAACGGGTAAAAACCCGCTCTGTTCCGCTTACGCATTCGTGGGTTGGAATGGAACTAAATGAGGCAGAACGCCGTTTTCCAGGGCATCGCGGCCAAGCCGCCCTGCCTCGGAGAAGACTCATGAAAAAGCTGATACTCGCGTCCTTTATCGGTACCGCAGCCTCCTTCGGCGCTATGGCGCAGACGTCCACCACCTCACCAGCCCCCGCTCCTGCACCGGCCGATGCGAACGCTCCGCTTCCGGGAGCCAATAGTTTCACTGAAGGCCAAGCCAAGAGCCGCCTTGAAGCCAATGGCTACACTAACGTTACCGGCCTGAAGAAGGACGATAATGGCGTGTGGAAAGGTACAGCCACTAACGCCGGCGCACAAGTCAACGTCTCGGTCGATTACCGCGGCAACATAACCCGCAATTGATCAATGCCGCTCGCATAACACCTTTGGAGAGACAGACATGACCCGCACGATCACCCGATCCTACGATAATTACGCAACGGCTAGCTCTGTCGTCGAGCAGCTTGAAGGCGCCGGCATTTCGAGCAGTAACATCAGCTTCGTCGGCCATAACGGCGAGACTGATGAGACGAATGCCGCCGAGGGCGCCGGTATTGGCGCGGGCGTGGGAGGTGCAGCTGGTTTGCTTGCGGGCCTGGGCCTGCTTGCCATTCCGGGTGTCGGCCCCGTCGTCGCCGCTGGCTGGCTCGCCGCGACTGCCGCCGGTGCGGTCGCTGGCGCTGCCGCAGGCGGTCTGGTCGGCTCATTCGTGAAGGAAGGCCATGACGAGGAGGAGGCCAACTATTACGCGGAGACTGTCCGTCGCGGCGGCTCCGTGGTCTCCGTCCGGGCCGAGCCGGAGCAGGAGGCGACGGTGGAAGCCATCCTCGATGGCGCGACGCCGATCGATCGAGATGCTCGCATGGCCCAATATCGCCAGGAGGGATGGACCCGCTTCGACGAGAACGCTGACCCTTATCTGCGCGGCCAAGCCGCCATCTAACGCTAACGTCGATCTTACCGTGGGCCCCGGGGTTCTCCCCGGGGCCTTTCTGCGAACACTGGCTCGCGTTTGCAACTGGGAGATTCCGGCCTAGCAGCGATCGCGCGCTGCCACGCGATAGGAGCAGCGGAGTTCCGCCGCTGCAAAACCTCAGGCAACGAGCGAGCGTCGATATTGCTCGATCGCCCGTAGCGTCAGCTCATCTTCATCCTCGGCAATCGCTACCAAGCTTGCGACGATATACGCCAGCTTGGTCCGCTCTTGCTCGTCAAACGGATCGGGGATGGTCGATCGAATCTCGGACCAGGCTGCATCAAGCGCGGCTTGCGCGCGGGCCAGGTCGACCACCGTCTCGTCGGCGATGGAGGCCTACATGTTTCTGGCGGATTGGCCGAAGAGCCAGAGAGACGCTGTCCACGCCTTCGCATTGAGGGCCTGCTTGGCGGCGGTCCGCGACGAGATTGAGCCCGAGACTGCGAAAGGGGTCTTCGCCTCCTGGGCTGAGGAGAACGACATTCTGGCGCCGGACGTGACCGCGTTTGCAACCAGCCGCCGGACAGGATCGCACGGCACCGCCTGAAACGAAAAGGCCCCGCCAGCCGGAGCTGGCGGGGCCTTTAAGCGCGGCGCGGAACAAAACCAATCAGCTATCAACGTGCTCTCTCTCAACTGGTCCGTGGAGAGTGCCTTGGCATCATGTCCCTAATCATGGAGGTGTACCGTCGCGTGGGATCGAACTGCCGCGGTCGGCTTATGAGGTTCTCAATTTGATTGCTAGCGAACCGCACTGGCCCGCTTTTCGCTGTGGAGCGCAGCCTACGGCTCTGCGGGACGTATGGACGGCTCGGTCCGCATCGGCTCGGATCTGCGACTCGACGACGACCCAGTGGACGGCCTAGCCGTCTCAGGCGGGAAGGCGCGCGCATCGCTCAGTGGCGGCTCGGCAGGGTCGACAGCGGCGTATTCCAGGCCGGCGTCTATGGTATGACTAGGCTCGGTCCTATTAATCTGGCGGCGGCGGGCAGCTATGACCGGCTGGACAATGATGTAAGCCGCGCCGTTCCGGAGCTCGGTAACACCTTGCTGTCCTCTTATGTCACCGCGGCCTGGAGCGGGCGGACCCAGGCCAGCGCAAAGCTCGCCAGTTCGGGCGGGTTCACGCTCTCACCGTTGGCGGCACGGCATGCGGTGACCGTCCTCAGCCCGGCCTTCAACGAGCGCGGGCTTCGGCGCAAACGCAGCTGCTCTTTTAATCGCCGCAGCAGCACCACGACGAGCCGCTCCGGGCTCGGCGCCCAACTCGATGCAGAGGCTTAGATCGGAGGCGTGCGGCTTACCGCCTTCGCGCGCCTCCTGGGCGCATTACTTCCAGCGGGAGGCTGAGATCACCGCAGGCCTGATCGTGGTGCTGCCCGGAGCGAGCTCCGTGACACAAGGCACGAGGCCCGCCACCAACGCCGCTCTGCTCGCGGCCGGGCTCGATCCCAGACTCGGTGAGCGGGTCACCATTGGCGTCCGCCTCGAAAGCGAGCTTTCCGCCAACACAAGACCCTGGGCGGAAGCGCTCAGATCAGAATGCTTCTGAAGTTGCAGAGCCGGCATACCGATCTTGTGTTCGCTTAGTCTACCGAACATGCACTTGGCTCAGGTCTGCCTTCCAGCGGCCTTCGCATGTCGGCAACTGGCATCACTCTGCCGTTATCCGCAACGAAAAGAAACTGAGCGCCGCGAGGCCCGGACGGCGCGGAGCATTGATCGGCACATGCGAATCGACGAGGCGCGAGAGCACGGTCTGGCGTAGGCGCGCCCCGAAGGCACATGAATGCGGGATCTAAGGGACTTCGATAAGCTTGAGTAGCCCTTCTCGGTGCGGCCGCTACATCCGCGGCAACGGTCCAACCGGAGGGGGCAGGCATCCGAGGATTCCGCGCTCACAACGAGATAGGCGCTCGGTTAGTTCACACAACGTCCCTGGCGCGGGCCCCCCCGCGATCCGGCAGTTTTCGATGATCCGGCGTGCACCAATTGCGCCCGATATTCCGTTCGGGCTCGGAACAGCGGGCCCGCTGCCTAGTTGCCTTCAAAGCTGCCGCTCGCCCAGCGCCGCTGTGCGGCGAATAACGTTAGGAGACCCCGTCATGGCAGATGACTCCAGGGCTAGATCTCGGGGTGCCGACAAACCCGTCACTCGCAGACAACGCCAAGCGGTCGAAGTAACGGACGAAGTCATGGAGGCAACCTCGGAGGGCGTCAGTGAATTCGAACAGCTGCTCATCGATGAAATCCAGGCTCGGCCGTTGCGGGCGCTGAGCTGGGCCGCGGCGGCAGGCGTCCTCTTGGGCTTCTGGGCGGCTCGGTAAGTTATGGGCGCGTTGCTGGCCTACGTCACCGCCCAAGCCACGGCGGCAGTCAAGCGCGCTGCGCTCAGCTACGGGCTAATAATCGGAGCGCTACTCATTACCATTTTTGCGCTGGGCTATGCGATTGATGCAGGCCACGCGGTACTAGCGCTTCGATTTGGACTTGTGACGGCCAGCCTTATCGTCGCTGCGGCGCTCTTTGCTGTCGCGATTGGCTGCGGAGTAATCGCGTATCTCATCAGCGGCCGGCCCCGTGGACGCGCCTCATCGGCAAGTTCCCCATATAGCCATCCCCCATACCCGAATCCGTACTCCGGGCGGTTTCTGATGGGGGCGGGGGCTGGTCTTGCAGGGATTATCAGCCTAGGGGCGCTGCTGATCCGGTTTAGGATCCGCCGTTCCAGGCTGGAGAGGTTCAGAAACGACAGGGCAAATCCACGTCGGGCCGATTCCAGATGAACTGGATCGCTGTTGTAGGCTCACTAGCAGCATTGTGCTCCATGATCAGCTTCGTCCCGCAAGCTTGGCGCATCGTGAAAAGTCGTGACACGCGCGCAATCTCGCCCACGACCTATTGCTTTACTGTAACCGGCTTCGCTCTCTGGACGGCTTACGGTATTGGCTTAGGAGAATGGCCTCTCATCGTCACAAATAGCGTGTGTTTACTCCTCTCGGCCTTCATTCTTGCTATGACAGCGCTTCCGCGAGCCAAGAGAGACGCGGTGGCTGACACCCTCGACCCGAACGCCTGAGCCGCTTGGCTCGGACCCGATTGGGTCCACCATCTCCGCGAAATCCGCCAGCCGCCCAGTTCTTTGCGCTCTGTAATGAGCCGCCTGACACTACGCGTGTGACCTCCATCGCACCGGTGAGCTTCTAAGTCGTTTCGGGCCGCGTCGATTCACCCACACCTTTGGTGAATTCGATTCATGCGCTGCAGCGCCTGCTTGTTCGTCTGGGTAGCACCCGCAAGGTTGTGTTAGGATCGTCGCGCCGACCTGGATGCCCAGAAGAAGGTTTCCGGAGACTTTATCGGGGCGGCGTGCTTGCTAGGTCGCTACCAGCTTCCTTGATATCGACAGCAGCGGCCTCGCGCGGCGCGGCGACCGAAACGCGACCGTACAAGTCGGGCCAAGGCATCAAGACGCGGCGTTGCGCTGAGCGCTGGCGAATAGCTGATCACGGACACCCGCCTTACCTCTGACACCAGCGCCACAAGTATTATGATCTTGATGTAGTCATCCGTGATCTTGTGGATATTGTTAGAGCGGAGCCAAAAGCGAGGCCCGCTAACAGGCCCGCCACGCGCTTGCCCCCACCTCACTCGAAGCGCCGTGCCTTTCCATTTGGCTACCGCGGGCTTCTATCTGCTGGAAACTGCGATAGGCAGCCGCGTTCTGGCGGTTTAATTGATTTCCGAGTTTAGTACCTTGCACTTCAAGTAAGAGGCTCAGTCCTTCAATATCTCTGGCATAAAAATACCTTGTCGAGATTCTCAGGATCACTAAACTGATTGCCATCGACTTCATTCTCAAAGAGAGAAAAAATGTCAGAAAACGATCTGGAAGTGGTCGAGTTGGTTGCCGGAATCGTGTCGGCATTTGTGTCGCATAACAGTGTGATACAGGCCGATCTGCCCGCGCTGATCGCCAGCACGCATGCAGCGCTGGCGGGCCTTGGACAGGCTCCCGCGCCGGCTCCCGGAGAGAAAGCAGCGCCAGCGGTATCAATCAAGAAGTCGATCACGGCCGATTGGCTAATCTGCCTTGAGGACGGAAAGAAATTCAGGTCGCTGAGGCGCCACCTTCGTACTGCTTTCGATATGACGCCAGAGCAGTACAGAGCTAAGTGGAATCTGCCATTAGACTATCCGATGGTCGCGCCCGCCTATGCCGAGACGCGCTCGCACCTCGCCAAGAAAATGGGCTTGGGTCGTAAGGTGCAGGCCACGCCTGAGAAGCGGGGTCGGTCAAAGGCCACAGCCTGAATATTCAGCTACCTCCTACGCAGCGGGTGCTGGCCGAGTGCGGTGTAGCGATTTGCCGCAGCCGGCGATTCGTTCATTCGAAGAACTCATCTGCGGGATCGGGCTCAAGGGGAAGCATCGATTGTCCCCGGCGTTGCCATTGAGCCCAGACACTGGCGCATGGGTGCATCGCGTTTACGCCAAGGTCCGCCAGCCATCATTCGCCCGGATACACTGGCAGCAAACGGTGTTATGCCGGGTGGCTTTAGCAAAGCCACGAATGCTATCGCGCAGCCTCCCAAGCCTTCCACAATCTTACCACTTCAGTGGTGTCCAAGAGCCACTTGGGAAGATCACCCAGATCAACGTCGACGAGCGGTTCGTTTTCGTGCAGAAAACCTGACTTTGTCGTTTATCGCGCCCTAGCAGGCGTGCCTTCGCCCCCTGGCGATCTCGCGGCTTCAGCATTAGTTGTCCTCAGAGTGGGTACGCGGGAATGTAACCAAATGGGACCGAGCGGTTGTCGGGGACTTAGAAGGGATCCGCCGAGTCGCCTCCCCGTGGATTAGCCGAGGCACCGTAGCCTTCAGCCAATAGCTAGTAGTTGGCTTCGTAGGAGCTTCCAAGTGTCGCGCTAAACCTCGTACTCTTGCAACTACTGCCACATTAATTGCGTGTCCCGAAACAAATTCAAATGTCGGGCTGATAGTTGCGCGTGCTGTGGCGCACTACAGAGATTATCCACGCCCACCCTGATCATGTCTTTTGATAAGTCGTCGGCTCGAGTTTTGCGCTTTCCTCAGTTGCTACGCCTATGCCGGCCCAATCTGAAACAATGTGTACCGCGTGGGGCCAATGTCGTTGAAGCGCAACAGAGCATGTTCCATTCCGAACTACGACGAGTGCAGCGTTCATCTGCTGAGCGCATTTTTCAGCGTGCCCGGGCGGACCGAGCGAGAACGGCAACTGCGTAAGGCAATCGAAGCCCTTCTCGTCGATCTTGTTGAAATGCAGTTCGCTCCGACCCCATCGAATATTGTCCAGTTTCGTCGCAAGGGACCGCTCAGTTCGGCAGTCTCTCGCGCGCGATCGCGCGCGGATGACGCCGAAAAACTGTAATTGCACTCGCGGTCGAATATCCTACCAGTTCGGTGGTTCCGATAGACTCTGACTCTACCCACCAGATGAACGTAACCCTGTCATCGCTGTTCACCCCCCGTTGACCCGTGATGGTCTTCAGTGCTGCCAACTGAAGGAGACCGTTATGAGAAACCTACTCATCGCCGCCGCCGTAGCCTTTGGCGGCCTGACCGCCGCAGCCATGGCGTCGGAAGCTGTGCCGCAGTCTCTTGCGGAGCATCTCGACAAAGCGCCGGCTGAGTTCACCCAATCCGCCGCGTCGCAGCGTCGACACATGATCATGGAGGAGACGATGCGGCAGCAGCGTCGCGACCAGTACCGCGGGGGTGGCTACGGCCGCGGACCTGGATACGGTCGCGGCTATGGTCCCGGCCCCCGCTACTACGGCCCGCACCCGGGCTACCGCCGCCCGCCACCGCCGTATGGCTACGGCCCGCGCTGGTGATCTAAGCCTTGGGGAAGTTCTTCGTTCGAATTCCCGTTATGGAGAGCGGCACCTCGGCACACATCATTGTGTGTGCCGTTTGCCGTCTCGTGATCACACCAGCGTCGGCTGGGCCGGCGCTCAGATCCGTCCACGCCGGCTAGTTTTGCGGTCGCGGCCTTGCAGTCGAGTTTGTCGTGCATTTCAAAGATGCCCTTGTGAACTTGCCTGGCGAACCAAAGCGCCACCTTGGAACGAGAACCAATGCGCTTGAGGAGCGTTTCAAGCTCCCAAGGGAGCGCCGCAGGGCGCCATTTGAAGAGGTTCGATATGATCAGATTGATCCTGGCCGGCGCAGCTGGATGGATGCTTGCAACTCGTCCCGAACTTCGTGAACGGGTGTTTGACTTAGCAAGGGATGTCTTCCAGCGTTTGACCGCCCGATAGAGTTGATTGGACTCAAATGTGCGCTTTGATCCTTCGTCGCCGCTTGCCAAGCTCTTGAATGCACCGGTTAGATCAGGACAGGTTGTCTGGCTAGGCATCCGGCCACGCCGCCGAGAGCCCATGCTCCCGGTCGAGACTGCAGACTTCGACCTTGCAGGTGGCGTGATAGGCGACCGTTATGCTCGTGTCGCCGGCAGCCGCCAGGTAACTTTGATCCAAGCTGAACACCTTGCGGCGATCGCTAGCCACCTGGGGCGCTCGAACGTGCTGCCATCCGATCTGAGGCGTAACGTAGTTACCCAAGGCATCAACCTCGTCGCATTGAAGGAGAAGCGCTTCTGGATCGGTTCCGCCATTCTCGAGACGACAGGAGAGTGCCATCCCTGCTCTCGAATGGAAGAGATCCTCGGGGTGGGTGGATACAATGCGGTCCGCGGCCTCGGAGGCATCACGGCACGCGTCAT
The DNA here is from genome assembly GCF_026020075.1 of Bosea sp. NBC_00550. Lineage (NCBI taxonomy): Bacteria > Pseudomonadati > Pseudomonadota > Alphaproteobacteria > Hyphomicrobiales > Alloboseaceae > Allobosea > Allobosea sp. NBC_00550. Next base: position 497,922 of record NZ_CP102773.1, on the reverse strand, counting down.
CCACGCCGGAACTGTCAACTTGGGCGACGCCCTTTCACCGCTCTTGCCTGGCGACTGACAACGCCACGACCGTCAAGATCGACAGCCGCTTTTCGGGTTCCTGGCCGGTCACCAGCCTGACATCGAGCCCGGCCTGCCCTTGCGGGAGCCAGAAACGGCTGGACTCGCCCCTACCCGCATCGCGCTCGGCCCATGTTGGTGATTTGCGAACGAGGCGGGGCTGCCTGCCCGCCATGCGGCCGATCGGTTCAGGATCGGCATCGCGACGGCGATCGTCTGGGCGCGCCGGGCGCGGGAAACCGGAGAGCGCACGGCACGGCAGCAGGGTCAGCCGCAGCGCTCCAAGCTCTATCCGCATGGAGCGTATCTGCAAGGCCTGATCGACGCCGACTGCGACATCACGCTGGCCGAAATGCAGGCGAAGCTGCTCGAGGAGCACGGCCTGAAGGCCGCCATCGGCACGCTCTGGAAGTTCCTCGATCAGCGTGGCCTGACCGTCAAAAAAAGACCGCGCACGCGGCCGAGCAAGACCGCCCCGACATCGGCGAGAGGCGCGAAGCCTGGTTCGACAGCCAACCCGATCTCGACCCGGCCCGTCTGATCTTCATCGACGAGACCGGCGCCCGCACGAAGATGGCGCGACTGCGTGGCCGGCCTGCGACTCACCGGCATGACCGCGCCAATGGTGCTCGACGGCCCAATGAACCGCGAGGCCTTCCTGGCCTATGCAAGCCAGGTTCTCGCCCGACGCTGGCACCAGGCGACATTGTCATCATGCACAATCTGCCCGCCCACAAGGGCGACGCCGTGCGCCAAGCCATCGAGGAAACCGGAGCCACGCTCGTCTTCCTGCCGCCCTACAGTCCCGACTTCAACCCAATCGAGAACGCCTTCGCCAAGCTCAAGGCGCTCCTGCGAAAAGCCGCCGAGCAAACTGTCGAAGGCCTCTGGCGAACCATCGGAATAATCCTCGACGCATTCACTCCCGACGAATGCAAAAACTACTTCAGCGCTGCCGGGTATGAGCCGGAATAACGTGAAAATGCTCTAGATCGTTCTCGTGCTCGCCCCGCCACGTCAGCGGAAGACGGAATCCGCTCTCGTGCAATTTCTCACCATGGTTCAGTCGTCGCACCGCGTCGGTTGGCGCACCGCCTTATTGAACCGGCTGATGCTTCGCCTGCTCCTGGCTGGCTTTTGCAAGCATTGCTTCCAGGGCGACGAGCGCCGTCATCGATAACACCAGGAGAATATCAGCATTGCCGACCGTCTCGAAATGAACGGTGGCGTCACCGCGGGGGTCACTGCTCACTTCGATTCTCGTCGGTTTGACAACAGGGACTTCAACCGTAGGCTTCTCAGGCATGGCTCTCACGGGGATAGTGGGAATCGCGGTTAGTCGTCGCACCGGGTTAGCATCTTCCCGGACGGTGTCGCGAAATAGCACTCGTCTTCGTAGTGAACCGGCGTTCCATCTTCCAGGGAATAGGAGACGCCCGGAACGCCTGGTCTGTCCTGCCAGACGATGACCGTATAGCGCTTGCCGTCGGCGTCCTGGCAAGTCTCCCGATAACGCTCGCGACGCGTCGCCGAGGGCGGCGGGGCGGGGAAGATGGGTGTGTGCAACATGGCCATGGCGACACCGTCACGCAACCAACTGATGGCCTTCAACCTATGTCCCCCAAGCGGGGTTCCGCAACGGAACGAATCATTCCGACGCTCGTTGGCGACTCAGTTCGTTGCGTGGGTTGTGTTCAATGTGGGCGCGTCGGATTCTCAGAGCCGGGCCGGCGGCGGGGGTCGTCAGAGGTCCGGTGACGCAGCGGCGCAAGGTCGAGCGCGATCTTTTCGTCGAACCCACCCGAGCGCGTGGAGCCCTGCCTCGCGCTGCTCTAAAAGCGGGTGCGGCCCCTTCCCGAGAGCCTCAAACACTGATTATGCGCATCTCGGCAATCCGATTAACGTCAAGGGGCTCAGGCGAACTTCGTGCCACATTGCGTTGTGGAGTTATTCATTAGTCTTCGACCCGCGAGTTGATCATGCGGTCTCAAAGCGGCATTCCGCTCAAAAGTCGATTGTTCATCGGTACGGCTGGTTGGGCCATCCCCAAAATCCACGCTCCGAACTTCCCGGCCGAAGGAAGCCATTTAGAAAGGTATGCCACTGTCTTCTCAACTGCCGAGATCAATTCGTCGTTCTACCGGCACCATCGCAGATCGACATACGAGCGATGGGCCACGTCAGTGCCAGACCAATTCCGGTTTTCCGTGAAAGCGCCGAGGTGGGTGACACATTCCGATTGGCTCGACATATCGTCCGACCTCGAGGCATTTTTCGCGGAATTGGACGGCCTGGGCATCAAGCTGGGGCCGGTATTGATCCAGCTGCCTCCAAAGCGAACATTCATTTCCAGTGACGCCGATCGTTTCTTGTCCGCTTTCCGGCGCCCTCGAGACGTGGATATTGTATTGGAGCCCCGACATGCGTCATGGTTCGGAGCGGAGGCAGAAGATCTCTTGAGAGAATACAGGATTTCGAGAGTCGCAGCCGATCCGCCGCCAGCTGTGGAAGCAGACGAGCCGGGTGGAAGGAAAGGTCTCACTTACATTCGTCTGCACGGTTCACCCGAGATCTACCGGTCGTCGTATTCGCGAGATCGATTGAAGTTGGTTGCCAACCGGATGATCGCAACCGCGGGATCGATGGCTTGGTGCATTTTTGACAATACGACGTCATACGCAGCCGCTGGCGACGCGCTCGCGCTCAAAAAGATTATCGGGAGCGAACCTTTCTAAGCGACTGGCCTAGCCATCACTCTGCGGCGCACTGCGCACCTGACTGGCCTGCGATCGCGCTGCGGGTATGGGGTGATGCAGATGAAGGGCATCCGGGCGTATCTTCGGATGAGGGCGATGGCGACGACTGGCCGGTGCTCAGGCGTAGGATGCGTGCAACATCTTTCTGGTCGGCATCCCAATTTGGCTCGGAAAGTCGTCGAGCGTCGCCAAACACGTACTGAATCGGATCGACGCCTTCTTCAACGAGGCGGGCGATCCGAACGGCGGGGATGTCGAGCACCTAATCAGTATTCTCGGCCGGCCGCTTCACTCACATCGCGAACTGGCCGAGCAGAACGGGGCCATCCGGGCTTGAACCGGTACCGGCAAGGCACAGAGCCGCTCTCATGAGCGGTCCCGTTGTAACATCCAGTAGACGGGTACTTTCGCCGTTGAAGGACGATCCCTAAATTCGGCCAACATGATCGACGACCTCTCTGGATACTAACTAATGACCGCAACCACCAGCGAGCACCGAAGCTTCGAAGCCGACGTTTCCCGCCTCCTGCATATGATGGTGCACTCGGTCTATTCCGACCGGGACGTGTTCCTGCGGGAACTGATCTCCAACGCGGCCGACGCTTGCGAGAAATTGCGGTACGAGGCGATCGCTCATCCCGACCTGCTCCGCGAAGAGCCAAAGCTCGCGATCACCCTTTCTGCAGATGCGGAGGCGGGCAAGTTGGTCATCGCCGATAATGGCATCGGCATGAGCCGGGACGAGATGATAGAGGCCCTCGGCACCATCGCGCGTTCGGGCACACGCAGCTTTATGGATCGCGTTGCCGCGGCCGAGGGCAAGGAAGGCGCCCAGCTCATCGGACAGTTCGGCGTCGGCTTCTATTCGGCCTTCATGGTCGCAGGCGAGGTTCAGGTCGTCAGTCGTCGCGCCGGCAGCAGTGAGGCCTGGGCGTGGGAGTCGGACGGCAAAGGCGAGTTCACAATAGCACCCGTTGCCCTGGAGGAGGCGCCGGCGCGTGGCACGCGGGTCACTCTCCACTTGTTGGACGACGCGAAGACCTATGCCGAGCGCTGGACACTGGAGCGCATCGTCAAGGAGCAGTCCGGCCATGTCCCGGTGCCCATCGCGCTGACCGAGAAGCCTGGAGCGGAGGCGACCACGCTGGCAGACGGCGCCGCGCTATGGACCAAGCCAAAGAGCCAGATCTCGAAGGACGAATACGCTGATTTTTATCGGAGCGTCGCCGGGCAGTATGACGATCCGGCCGCCACGATCCATTTTCGCGCAGAAGGCCTTCACGAGTACACCGCGCTCACATTCGTTCCGGGCGCCCGGCCGTTCGACCTTTTCGACGCCGACCGGAAGGGGCGGATCAAGCTCTATGTGAAGCGAGTCTTCATTACCGACGAAGCCGAGCTGATGCCGCGCTATCTTCGCTTCGTCCGCGGCATCCTCGATACCGCCGACATGCCGCTCAATGTCTCCCGCGAGATGATTCAGGACAGCCCGCTGCTCGCTGCGATCAAGAAGGGCGTCACCAACCGTGTGCTGACCGACCTGACGAAGCTCGCGGAACAGGATGCTGAAGCCTTCGCAAAAATCTGGGAGAACTTCGGCGCCGTCATCAAGGAAGGGCTTTACGAGGACTACGAGCGTCGAGCCCAGCTGCTTGGTCTGGCCCGCTTCCGGACAACGGCCTCCGGCGAAGGTTTGCGCAGCCTCAAGGACTATGTTGGCGCGCTAAAAGAGAACCAGACGGCGATCTACTACATCGCTGGTGACGATGCTCTCAGGATCGCGACCTCGCCGCAGCTCGAAGGCTTCAGGGCGCGCGGGATCGAAGTGCTGCTGCTTTCCGACCATGTCGACAGCTTCTGGGCGTCGGCCGCACCGGATTTTGAGGGCAAGCCGTTCAAGTCCGTGACGCAAGGGGCGGCGGATCTGGCACGCATCGCCTTGCTCGATGGGGCCTCGCTTCGATCAAGCGATACCCGCGATGAGATCGTATCGCTGCTAGCGTCGATGAAGGAGATCTTGGCCGACCAAGTCGCCGACGTCCGGACCTCCGACCGGCTGACCGACAGCGCGGTCTGCCTGGTGGCATCCGATAACGGTCCAGATCGCCAGTTCGAACGCCTACTCAGTGCCGCAGGCCGCATTGACAGCGCGGCAAAGCCGATACTTGAGGTCAATCCCCACCATGCGATGGTCGCTACCCTCGCGACAGTCAGAGAAGCCGACTTGCGTGCAGATGTGGCTCACCTTCTCCTCGACACCGCTCGCGTGCTGGACGGCGAACGTCCCACCAATGCCCGTGGGTTCGCCGAGCGGCTGAGCCGCGTGGTCGCAAGAAGCCTTGGAAAGACCTAAGGAAAACGGAAGCACACTTGGCCGCTGGCCTTCTTCAGTGAAGCGTTGCTCCGAAGCGTTTCCTAAAGGCTCCGGCCTCGTCCGGGTCGTAAAAGCTGACACGGATCCGCTTCTCCAGCGGCTCCCAGAGAATGCGAGCTTGATGTGGGATATGGCGCTCGATAAGCCATATCCCGATATCATAGAGGTGCTCGTTCAACGTTGCTGCGTTGAGCGGCAGATCGACATCAAAAGCGCCTTTCAGTCCAACACGCGTTGTCACGGCGACGGCAGATTGCTGCATGTCGCCCTCCTTTTTCTCGTGCCCCATCGTGCCACGTTACCCCTGCCTTTCCCGCGTTTCCATTCGCAAAAGACCACTGAGCATACGCCGTGTTCTTCACGAGATTGCGATTGAGGTCGGGTGCCCGTCCGCCCACCAGACTGGCCCGCGCTCACCGAGAGTTCCCTTTGCGGAACCGATGCGAGCGCGAGCGGCTTTGACATCGCCGTGGCCACACTCGGCATATTTGAAAGAGGGGCGACCATCCATGAGTTCAGCGACAAGCTGATGACGTCCCTCTTCAGACTGGCCGATCCAGAATCTGCCGGCGACACGAAGTAGCGACCGTCCGGTTTCGTGGGATAAGGCCTTGTCTCGGGCTGTGGGTGTCGAGATCGTGATCCGAAGGCCTCGAGGTCGTGGGGAATGCAAGATGCTTCGGTAGGTCGGCACAACCGAGCCGAGTTGCGGCGATAGCCCCACTTTAGCTGGGAGAATGACCGCCGCGCCGCCAAAGGATCGTCAAAGCTCACCTTCGAAAAAGCCAAGCAGCGCCGCGGCAAGCTCCTCCGGCGCGTCTTCCGCCATATAGTGACGACTTGAATTGACGCCCCGCGGACCCTTACAGCCCACTTCTGCCAGACTGCAACCACATCTCCGTCGTGATCCAGCAGGTCGTCCTTTTCCGACCACAGCGCAAGGGCCGGGCAGGCGATCTTGCGCCCATTGTCTCGATCGTCTCGATCATGGTCGGCATCGACGCTCAGCCCGTACGATAGTCCGCTAGCATGCCGTGAACGGTCGCCGGGTGGGAGATCGCCTCGAGGAAGTCGGCATAGTTATCCAGACTCTCGGGTTCACCACCGTGGCCGGTGGGCCGACCTATTGGGTCGGCGAAGCGATGGGCAGCGTGAACTTCATTGATCTCTTGCAGGTTCCCAAAACGACCGCGAACAGGACAAACAGCAGGTTTGCCCGTGATGCCCACCATCTTGCCGGGCTACTCATACCGACAATCTGCTTTTGCTTGTAGACAGAGCGGCCTCTGGTGGAACCTCCGCAAATCGCAGACCTGGGCCTTGCGGACGCGCGCGAGGAGCTTCGCGTGATCCTCGAAGACATTGGGGAGGAGGACCGCCGCAGCTCATGCAGCCGGCACTATAGCATACGCCCGAAACACAGCCCCATAGAAGCAGCCTGAAGCCACAAGAACGAAGGCGTGCCAGATCGCATTCTGAAACGGCAGGCTCTCCCAAATGTGGAAAATGACACCGATCGAGTAGAGAAGGCCGCCCGCGATGATCAGGCAGAGGGTGCCCCCAGGCAGAAGACTCACGCTTTTCCAGATCAGGAGCCCACTCCACCCGATCAGGAGATAGAGCGCGATCGACAGGCGGTCGAACCGGCCGGGCAAACCCACTTTGATCGCCACGCCGGCAGCGGCGGCGAGCCATACGATGCCGAGGAGAGCCTGTGCTAAAATGCTCCCGCTCAGTTTCATCAGGAACGGGGTGTAGGTGCCGGCGATGAGGAGGTAGATAGCCGAATGGTCGAAACGCCTGATGAACCACTTGCGCGGCGAGATCGGCCACATGTTGTAGGTGGCCGAAACGATGAGAACGGCGAGCAGTGCGGCACCGTAGATCGAAACTGGAATCAAGTCGAAAAGCGGAGCGCAGTTCGCGACCTGGATGATCAAAGCTCCGACGGCTCCAAGTCCTAGGGCAACGCCGAGGACATGGATCACGCCGTCAGCCCAGAGCTCGGCGCGCCTGAAGGCGAAGCGTCCAACGACGGGAACGTTCACAGCGCTTCCTAACGTGCTGGCTGCTGGAGTTGGTTTGGCATCTACCGGGAGGCTGTGTCATCTCAGTGTCAGCCTCTGCCGCAGCACCAGATGCGTGCCAAAGCAGCTGGGTGATAAGGCACGCTATGCCGCGGCAATCGAAGCTGGCGCGGAAATTGTCATCGGTCAGAATGCCACGCGTCTACGCAGGACGCCAATCGTTCAAGGGCATTCTGGTGATCTCTGTGTTGGCGGGCAAGGGGAGGGTGCTGATCAGCATCCCTCATAGTCGGGTCGAAGATTAAGTCCGTCAAAGCCGCTTGATTAACCTATGCCGTGTTTCTGCTCGACGCCCTGAAGCCCAAAACGGCCACGGTGAACAGGAAGGCCGCTAGTACGCCGGGAATTCGGAGGGCTTCGGTGCCCCGTTGTGATCATTTCAATCAGACTGGCGGGTGCAGTCGAGAATCCAGTGCGAATGGCTCTTGAGCTTTGGCCGCGTAGCCGCGTGTGGCCGCTTTCACCAGCAGCGCCCAGATGATCCGAGCCATTTTATTGGCGAGCGCGACCGCGGCGACCTTCGGCGGTCGGCGCGCCAGAAGCGCCGTCATCCACATCGAGGCGCGCGCGCCATTGCGGACATGGCGCAGCACCGTCGTCGCTCCCAGGATCAGCAGGGTTCGCAATGTTGGGTTGCCCATCTTCGAGATCCGACCCAGGCGCTCCTTGCCTCCGCTCGAATGGGAGCGTAGCGTCAGTCCAAGCCCCATGCCGAGGAAGCGCCACAAGCCCGAAGGGATCGTCGCGACGCTGCGCCAGGTCGATGTGCTGGTCTCGCAGGGGCATCCCGTGCCGACGCGATCCGTTCGATCCGGAGGTGAGTTACTATCGCTGGCGCGAATTCGACGGCCTGAAGAGGATCAGGTGAAGCGGATGAAGGAGCTCGAGGTGGAGAACGCCCGGCTCCGCCGCGCCGTCGCCGACCTGACGCTCTACAAACTGATCCTGAATGAGGCGGCTTCGGGAAACTACTTCTCTATTCGGGGTTCATAGGTCAACTCCCTTGCGTGCGCATCCTGGATCGGCGCGCGAACGGTCCTGCGGAGCTCTTGCTTCTCTCCGAGGTCGGCCTGTGCCGCCTCATGATGGGATCAGAGGGAGTGGGCGGAGCCATCTAAGCCGCGCGCTCGGCAGAACCGACGCTCGAGTTTCCTCGGTCTCGCCCGCTCCCATCGTCCCCGCAGGGCCCCCTCCACGCCGGAGGAGCTCGGTATTGCGTGATGCTAAAGCGCGGGCCTCAGGCCGCCGTGGCGGATGCGGCCGACCAGCGGAAGTCCGTCTCGTCGCGCCACATGCGGTGCAACACGATGGCCAGCTTGCGAGCGACGGCCACGAGCGCCTTCTGCATGCCTCGGCCTTTGGCCACGGCCAACCCCCAGACCTTCAGGGAGGACCACGGGCCGCGCGGGCTGGTCAGCAGCACGAGCGCGGCTTCATAGAGCGCAGCGCGCATCATCGTGTCCCCGCACTTCGAGACCCGCCCGCCCCGCATCGTCTCACCGGACTGGTAAAGCCGCGGCGTCAGACCGAAATGCGCCCCGACGCATTGCGATCGTCCGAAACGGGCCGGGTTGTCGACGCATGTGCGGTAGGTCAGCGCCACGACCGGCCCAACGCCGGGTGCGGTCATCAGCCGTCGGCAGATCGGATCGATGCGGACCTGGTCCAGCAGCATCTTGTGCAGCTTGGCGAGTTGGGTCCGCAACGCGGAGCGAGCCTCCAGCAACGGTAGGACCACAGCCGCGACGAAGGGCAGATCGAGCACGAGGTCTCGCACGCGCTGCTCGAAGCCGGCAGCTCCCACGACACCGACCTTGAGGCCAAAATTGCGCAGCTGACCTCGTAGGTCGCTCTCGATGTCATAGGCCTTACGCTGAAGCAATTTGCGCGAGGTCAGGAGCAGGCGGCGTTGCTGGCTGGCTGGCGTCTTGACGTGGACCGGCTTGAATAGGCCGACACGCATCATCTGAGCGATACCCATCGCGTCGTTGCGGTCGGTCTTGTTGATGCGCGCCGAAAGGGCGGCGTGCATGTGACGGGTTTCGACGCAGATCGCCGGCAACCCAGCTTCGACCAGGCCGGCGTAGAGCCATGGCGAGAGAGGCCCCGCCTCCAGGCCGATACGAGCATAGCTGTGGCCGAGACCGATGAGGTGTTTGCAGATCACCTCAGGATGGCTCTCGACGGTGGTACGGTGCACGACCTTACCGTGCGGATCGACGATGCAGATGGCGGTCTCTTTCACGGAGACATCGAGGCCGACATGGTGCTGGTGGTTCATGGTGGGACTCCCGCGTTGGATCGGAGCGCCACTATGCCGCTGCTTCAACCGCGCGAGGCGCCCCGAATACCCCATCTGAGCCCCGCGCGTCGCCGCGCCTGCATCGACCATGCCCGGCTCGCTCTGAAGAGTCGGAGCGGCGGGTCTGCCGTGTGCTCGGGCAGCATCGCTCGACACAACGTCGGATTCCGCACGGACGCGACGATGAGGAAAAGCTCATCGCCGATATCGTCGAGCTGGTCCGCAGCCTCCAGGAGGAAGCTATGGCTGCGCTTGCCGGTCACAGTGAGCTGTTCCGCAGCGGGTGCTCAACCTGCAACGCCGGCTCAGCGATTCCGAGATCGACATGCATCAGATCGGCCCGGCCACGATTCAGCGGTGGCTCTAGGCAAGGCGTTCTCTCGTTGCCATGAGGCGTTGCGGCGTCTCAGCGCCCTTCTGCCATTCGCAGGATGGATAAGCCCGCCGTATGGGAAACCGCGGGCCTCTGACTTCTGTCAGGACTTGGCGGTTTCGTCCATCGCCGGGAAACTGGCTTTGCCCTCCTGTCGGCTGCGGCCGGTACATCCGCGGCGACGCATCGACTGGAGAGCAGGCAGGTGTCGTATGGCAACGCGCAGGCAACGAGATGATGACGACTTTGGTTCCCGCGAGGCGCGAAAATCTGTGGTCATATGCTGTGAGAGAATCTCTCGCCGGAGCGACTACGCAGCCGACGATTCAAGGCTTCTTGCCAGGTAGCGGCACCTGCGGATGAAACGCCCAGACCGTGCCGCTGACGCGATGGTTTGGCGTCGTCTCCACTACGTCCCCATTAGGCAAAGTCTTCTTCACCTTCGGCCCGAGGAACGAGACGATGTGAAGGCGCGCGCGATGGATTGGGTCGCCCCCGGGAACGTTTTGCTCCAGCACGTCAACGATGCCCTGGCCCACAACAGCCTCAACGACTGCTGTGTGGTGAGGGCGCTTCTCAACAGTCGTTCCCCCCGTTTCCCAATCACCGTTCGGATGCGTCGTTTTCACCTCGGTCCTGTCTTCCCAGACGAAGTTGCGGAACTGTAGAATGTCGCCAACGACAACGTCGCGGCGCAGATCCTTCACCAGTGTGCCCCAGATATAATCGCCGTCAGTTCCAACCTTGCCGCCCATGAGTTGGGTTGAGGTCTTGCCGCCGCAGTCAGTCAGGGCGGTTTCAAGCATGGTCCAGCATTCGCCATCACCGATTTTCTGACCGATACGCTTGATGCTCCAGGCCACGAGATCATCGGGAAGAGCCATGTCCGCCTCCGGTAAGGAGCTGCAGCCGAGATGCTACGCGGCGGACATACCGGGGACAATACTCAATGAAGCGTGCGGGGTGGGAACCGCGTCAGCAAGCTCACGTTATCGTGCAGCCCAAGCGAGGATGACGATGAAAACCCTGATGAGCGCGCTCATGATCGGATCGACTATGGCACTGGCGGCGTGCAATCCGCTGGAGAGCCAGCCTGTCGGCAACTCCAATGTCCCGCAGCCCGCGAAGCCTGTGGAGCTGAAGCGCTATCTCGGCAAGTGGTACGAACAGGCTCGCTATGAGGCGGGTTTCCAGAAGGGCTGCGAGGCGGTCACGGCGGAGTATTCTCAGAAGTCAGACGGTGCTGTTGCGGTGGTCAACTCCTGCCACCAAGGCGGCTTGACGGGATCGGTGAAGACGGCAGAGGCCACGGCCCGAGTCGTCGATGGCTCCAACGGATCGAAGCTCAAGGTCACTTTCTTCTGGCCGGTCGAGGGGGACTATTGGGTGCTGGATCGCGCGCCGGACTATTCATGGTCCATCGTTGGAGAGCCCTCGGGTCGATATCTCTGGATACTGACCCGAAGTCAGGCTGTCAGCCCGCGCCAGTATGCGACACTGGTGGAGCGGGCGAAGGCGCTCGGATACGACACGGGTATGCTGAGGCGAACCCAGCAGTGATGATACGCGATCGGGCCGATGCCATCAGGTGCCGCACAAAGCGAGCGCTATCCCGTTTCGCTTTAATAGCGCCTTGCCAATATTGCGGCTTGTCTAGCTCATGTCGCGCTGGATGAGGCAGAGCCGAAACAGGCGCCTGCTCCGAAGCTTATGGAGCAACAAGTTGCTTCCGTTTTTGGCGGAGTCCCACGGCGATGCCCGGGCTGCCATCGGGGCTCTGCTTCACAACCGCGATGAGCTCCTGAGAGATGCCGATCGGGCAGTTTCCGTGGGCTTCCTACGCGGTCGGTTCTCCGAAGGAGCGCGGCCGGTTCGGTAAATGAAGGCATGAACGCCTTCGATCAGCTATCTCGACGCGCTCAACCCGGCCCAGCGGCGCGCAGTGATCCATGGTGTCGGCGCGGTGGCTTCCTCGCCCCTGGTTGTCATCGCCGGCGCGGCTCCGGTAAGACCAATGATCCGCCTTCGCTGGCTGGTCCATTGCGATTGTTAGTGGACGGTTGGCCTGGAGGCTATCGCGGGCGGCGTAGCTGGTCCGGGTTGCGCAGCCGCCCGCGCGGCCATGGCGGGGACGAAGACGTCCGGAGCCGGCGGCTTGTATCCGAGCGAGCCATGCGGGCGCACCGTATTGAAGTGGCGCCGCCAGCTTTCGACGACGACCTTCGCCCCGGCGAGGGTGTAGAAGATTTCGCCGTCGAGCAGCTCGTCCCGAAGCCTTGCATTGAACGACGACTCCAGGCACACCCCTCCTCATCCGGCACGCATGGATCGCTCTCTTCCGGCTTGATCAGCTGTTGCAGCCCCGCGCGCCCGATCGGCGCCACCAGGCCGAACTCAGCTATGTGCCCCCGTATCGTGTTGGACAGCTGGATGCGCTGGAACATCCAAGTCAGCCGGACTTTGTGCAGCACCATCACGCTTTGCTGCTCAGGGCTCTTCACCTCCACGAAGAGCATCATCGGCCGGGTCACGGCCTCGCAGATCGCCTCGGCGTCGGCGGCATCGTTCTTTTGCCGCTTTACGTTTGGCTTCATATAGCTCGGCGGTATGAGCTTCACTAGGTGGCCCAGCGCGCCGAGCTCGCGGGCCCTATAGTGCGCCGTAGCGCAGGCTTCGATGCCGATCAGGCACGCCGGCAGCTTGGCGAAAAACGGCAAGACCTGCGCCTAACCTTGAACATGACGCGCTCCTCCTGCCTTGCAGGAGCTTGGGCTCCCGCAGGGGTGGAGAGCCGTCCACAGCATCACTTCCCGACCTCGGTGTCCTGCAGAGAGCGGACGTTTATGAATGGGAGTTGGAGCAGCGCGAACAATCAGGAGCAGCGTCGCCAGCCAGCGACCTCAGCTGCTTTCCTGTTGCGCCTTCCACTCCTGGTATTCGACTTCGGCCTCCTGGGCGAGCGGGTAGTAGCGACGAAGATCGCCGCCCTTCGAAAGCATAATGCGCGAGAAGTCCTCCCACTCGGCATGATGGCTGCCGGCTTGGAGCAGCCTCTCGGCATAGGCGATCGGCACGCAGATGGCGCCGTCATCGTCTGCGATGATGATATCGCCCGGTTTCACATAGGTGCCGCCGCAGGCGATCGGCACGTTCACTGCGTGTGGCATAAGCGTCGTCTGCGTATGAAAATTCGGGCTGACGCCCCGCATCCAGTAGCCGATATCGAGCTTGAACGCCTTGGCGGCATCGCGGATGACGCCGTCGATGACCATGCCTTTCCCGCCCTTGCCGGCGAAGTAGGTCAGCATCATCTCGCCGAAGATGCCGCTTTCCAGGTCACCACGGGCGTCTACGACGACGATGTCGCCAGCTTCGATGTGATAAAGCGCATGCCTGTGAAGCTGCTTCTCCCGATCGGCATATTCGTCGTCGCCGTAGAGATCCTCGCGTTTCGGCATGAACTGGAGGGTGACGGCAGGTCCGGCCACGACCTTGCCGCGAGAGTGGGGCACGGCGCCTGTAATGAGCGGATTCCGGATACCCATCTTGTAGAGTTCGCTCGACGCGGTAGCCGTTCCGATGCTGGCAAGCCCGTCCACGAGAGCTTTCGCCGGACGATTGATCGTGGGAATGTCGAACATGTGCTGTTCCTGATGGTTGGCGGCTTGGTCCGGATTTTGTGGGCGTCTTGTCAGGTTGGCGAAGTCGCGAGCCGGCTTGTCACAGCCCGCCCACCACCGGATGCCAGTCCGGCCGGTAGGGGTCCTGGTGGAAGCGAGCGTAGTAGTCGCCCTTCGCCTCATAGAGCGCGCCGTAGTGGCGCATCTTGTCCTCATCGAGCGCGACGCCGAGCCCCGGCCCGGTCGGCACGCGGATGGCGCCGCCCTCGTATTTCATCAGCCCGCCCTCGATTATGTCGTCGGTGAGGTAGTGGTAATGGGCATCGCCGGCGAAGCTCATCTCCGGGATGGTCGCGGCGGTGTGCAGCATCGCGGCGAGTTCGATGCCGAACTCGGCCCCCGAATGCATCGCGACGCCGAGCCCGAAGGTGCGGCAGACCGCCGACAGGTCCTTCACCCCGCGCGGCCCCTCCCAGTAGTGGATGTCGGTCAGCACGATATCGACGGCGCCGAGCCTGATGGCGGGGCCGAGATCGTCGAACTTGGCCGGGTACATATTGGTGGCGATGGGGGTGCGGACCGCCTTGCGCACGGCGGCATTGCCTTCCAGCCCCCAGGCGGGATCCTCGAAATACTCCATCCCGACTGCCTCCAGCCGCTGGCCGATGCGGATCGCAGTTGGCACCGACCAGACGCCGTTGGGGTCGATCCGCAGGCCGAAATCAGGCCCCATCCGATCGCGGCAGAGTTCGACGGCGCGCGCCTCGACATTCGGATCGAGGACGCCGGCCTTGAGCTTCATCGCGGTGACGCCGAGGGTCTCATGGAGCTCTTGGCAGAGATCGGCCATGTCCTCGGGATGTTTGTCATGGCCACCGCTGGGCCTGTCGTAGCGCCAGAACAGATAGGCGATCATCGGGATGCGGTCGCGCACCGGTCCGCCGAGCAGGTCGCAGAGCGGTCGCCCCAGCCCCTTGCCCTGGATGTCGAGGCAGGCCATCTCGATCGCGGCATAGAGACGGGCGTTCGAGAGATAGTAGATCGCCCGCAAGGTCTTGAGCTTGATCAGCTCGAGGTGGAACGGGTCCATGCCGATGATGCGGGATTTGAGTTTCGTCAGCGCGCCGCGCTGGTCGCCGCCGCCGACCTCGCCGAGGCCGACGATGCCCTCATCCGTCACCAGTTCGAGGATGGTGCGCAGGAAATAGCCGGGATGAACCCCGGTGTTGTGGCGAAGCTGCGCGTTGAGCGGGATCGCCACGCAGCGCACCTTCATGTCGACGATCTTCATTGCTCTCGTTTCCTCTAGAGATGCATTCCGCCATCGACGAAGAGCGTCGTGCCGGTGACGTAGCGGGCAGCGTCGGAGGCCAGGAACAGCGCCACTTCGGCGCAATCCTCCGGCGTGCCGAGACGACCAGCCGGGATGCGTGCGAGGACCGCGCCGCGATAGGCCGCGTCTGCCAGCGCCTCGCGGTTGCGCGCAGTCGCGATCGCGCCGGGGGCCAGCACGTTGCAGGTGACCCCTTGCCCTGCGACCTGCCGGGCGAGGTTGCGGACCATGCTTTCGAGCGCCGCCTTGCTGGCCGCATAGACCAGCATCTCCGGATGCTCTCTGACCTGCTGGATCGAACCGATCGCGATCAGCCGGCCGAATCCGCGTTCGGCCATGGCGGGAACGAAAGCCTGGATCAGGCGATAATTCGCCGCGAGGTTGATCTCCCATTGCCGGTCGATCGACGCGCGGTCGAAGCGGGACCAAGGCTGCTTCTCCTGGAGCGCGGCGTTCAGGACGAGGATGTCGGCCCCACCGAGAGCGTCCGTGACGGCCGCCACCAGCCGCTCGACCTCGTCTGGCCGGGTCAGATCCGCGCCGATGCCGATGGCAGCGCCGGCCTCGCGGCAGGCCAGGTCGAGCTCCGCCCCCTGCGACGGCGCATTGATGCAGACCCTGGCACCAGAGTTGACCAGCGCCTTCGCGATGGCGAGTCCGATCCCTTGCGATGAGCCGGTGACGAGCACGCGCCGGCCCGTGAGCTCCGGGTGAAGTCCGTTCGGCTCAGTCATTGCGATCGCCGAGCCTCGCATCGAAGGCGTCGCGCACGGCATCACCGAGGAAGTTGAGCGCTAGCACCATCAGGAAGATCGCAAGCCCCGGGAAGAAGCTCATCCACCAGGACTGGTAGAACTGGATGCCGGTCGCGACCATGTAGCCCCAGCTCGGCGTCGGCGGCTGCACGCCCAGGCCGAGGAAGGAGAGTGCGCTCTCGGTGATCAGCGCCTGCGAGGCGGAGAGAGAACCATAGACGATGACGTTGCCGGAGACGTTCGGCCAGATGTGGCGGGACAGGATACGCCAGGGACTTGCCCCGGCAGCCTGCGCCGCAACAACGTAGTCGACCTCACGCAGGCTCAGCACCTCCGCCCGCACCAGGCGGGCGAAGCCCGGCATCTTGGTGATCGCGATGGCGAACATCGCATTCATCAGGTCGGGGCCGAGCACCGCGACGATGGACAACGCCAGAACCAGCAGCGGAAACGCCAGGAAGGCGTCCATCACCCGCATGATCAGCGCATCCCAGCCGCCGCCGAGCCAGCCCGAGATCAAACCCAGCACGGAGCCGACGACCAGCGCGAGGCCGATGGCGAAGACGACCACTTGAAGCGAGACCGTGGCGCCATGCAGGACGCGTGACAGCACGTCACGGCCGATCTCGTCGGTGCCGAACCAGTGCGCTGCGCTCGGCGGCATCGAGAAGGCTTCCGGGTCGATATCGGTCGGAGAATAAGGCGCGATCCAGGGGGCCAACAGCCCGAGCGAAACGATGACGGCGAGAACGACGACCCCGAACTGTCCCTGCCAGGACGTCAGGATGCGGCGCATGATAATCGCGCCTGGCGAGCGCGGCGCGCGCTGCTCTGAGGCGGGGGAGGGCGGCATCGATCCGGTCACGGCCACCATCGCCTCAGGCCTCGACCCGGGGGTCGAGGACCCGGTAGAGCATGTCGGTCAGGAGGTTCACCAGGAAGACGGCGATGACGATGAAGAGAATCGCTCCCTGGATCACCGGGAAGTCGCGCTGGAAGATGCCGTCCACCAGCATCCGGCCGAGGCCAGGCAGCGCGAAGACCGTTTCCGTCACCACTGCGCCGCCGAGTAGCGCCCCGACCTGCAGGCCGATCACGGTGATGATCGGGATCAGCGCGTTGCGTAGCGCATGGCGGATCAGGACCAGCCGCTCGCTCAAACCCTTCGCCCGGGCCGTGCGGACATAGTCCATCGACAGGATCTGCAGCATCGAGGCCCGCGTTTGGCGCATCACCAGCGCCGCAAAGGCGGTGCCGATCGTCAGCGCCGGCATCACCATCAGCTTCATGTTCTGGGCGGGATCGTCGAGGAACCGGACATGCCCCGATGCCGGCAGCCAGCCGAGCTGAAGCGAGAACAACATGATCAGCAGCACGCCCATCCAGAAATAGGGCACCGCGACCGACGACATGGCCACGAGGCTCGCCGCGACATCGATCAGCCCGCCCCGGAAGCGCGCGGCGAGAATGCCGGCTGGCACGCCGATCGCCACCGCGATCAGGATCGAGAGCAAGCCGAGCTGCAGCGTCACCGGGATGCGCGCTGCCAGCATCGCGCCCACATCCTCGCGCGTCCGCAGGGACCGGCCGAACTCGCCCTGGGCGACGCGGGCGAGCCATGTGACATAGCGAATGGGCGCCGGCTGATCGAGACCGTACTCGACCCGCACGGCGGCGCGCTGCTCGGGCGTGGCCTGCTCGCCAAGGATCGTCACCGTCGGATCGCCCGGCAGGAGATTGGTCAAGGAAAACACGATGACGGTGACGAAGAAGGCCACCGGCAGCATCTGGATGAGCTTCCTACCGAGATAGCTGAGCACGAAAAGTCCCTCAGTAGCGATCAAGCCGGCGATGGTCGCGCGCAATCTCGGCGATCACGGCGTCGGACACGGCGAAATGCGCCGTCATCGCCACCCGCGCCGCTGCCGGATCATGAGCGCGGATGGCGTCGATGATCGCCTGGTGACGCGCGACGGTCGCGGCAGGGTCCCGCAGATCGCGCTGCAGGCCGAGCGCCCGCTGGGTGAACTTGATCGTCTCCGCCAGCGCATTGACCAAATGTTCGAGCAATGCGTTGCCGGAGCAGCGCGCCAGCGCGACGTGAAAGGCGAGGTCGCCCTGGAGCCAACGCTCGAAATCCCCATCGATATTGGCGCGCATCTTCTCCAGGGCAGCCTCGACCGGCTCGATCTGCAGAGGCGAGGCGCGCTCGGCAGCAAGCGAGGCCACCTCCACCTCGATGGCGCGACGAAGCTCGACCGCTTCTCGCAGGCCGTTATCGGTCACCCGGACTGCCAAGCGCAGGAACTGGTCGAGCGGCGCGACCGAGAGGCCCCTCACGGTCGTCGCCTTCCCCTGCTGGATCTGGACGATGCCCAGCGCCGACAGGCGTCCGAGCGCCTCGCGCACGACGGGCTTCGAGACATTCAGGCGCTTGGCGAGGTCCGATTCCGACGGGAGGGAATCGCCGGGGCGAAAGACGCGCTCCGCGACACGATCGATCACGAACTGCGTCACAGCCTCGGTCAGGCGCTGCTTGTCGGGTTGAAGTGCTGTGGTGTCGCTCATAACTTATCAGATATCTTGTGACTTGAAGGCGGTCAACGGGCCACCTCTTGCGTGTGACATCGTCGTTGTCGAGAGAAATGGCGTCGCGATGCGCAATGCATTCGCATCTGCAGCATAATTTCCGGGTTATTCAAGCAAGTGAAAATTCAAAATCCGATTGCCCATCTCATAACATATCTGATAGGCAATCCCTCATGGGCGTCGGCAAGAGCGCCTTGGGAGGAGATTTCGCAATGGAGATGATTTCACGTCGCGGCATTCTGCTCGGCGCTTCGAGCCTAGGCCTCATTGCCGGGCTGCCTGCCTTCGCACAGGGATCGCCAGTGCGTGGCGGCACCATCGTCGCCTCAATGGACCTGCAGCCCAAAAGCCTCGACCCGATCATGGGTGATGCCCCGACCTCGGATCGCTACGCCCTGATCCAGATGTTCGAGGGCCTGCTGAAGTTCGACGTGCAAGGCAATCTCCAGCCCTCGCTCGCAACGAGCTGGGAGTGGTCGGAGGACAAGAAATCGGTCGTCTTCAAGCTGCGCGAAGGCGTCGTCTTCCATGATGGCGAGCCCTTCAATGCCGAGGCCGCCGTCCTCAATATCGTGCGTGTCGTCGCGCCCGGCTCGACGGCACCGCGCAGCCCCGATCTCGCCGACATCGCGGGCGCCGAGGCGGTCAATCCGATGACGGTCCGGATAAATCTGAAGCAGCCTTCCGGCGCGGCACTGGCCTCGCTCGCAGTCGAGGCGGGCATGATGTGCTCTCCGGCCGCCCTGAAGAAGCTCGGCGAGGATTTCGGCCGCCAGCCGGTGGGCACCGGCCCCTATAAATTCGCCGAATGGGTCGGCGGCAGCCAGATCCGGTTCGTGCGCAACGAGCGCTACTGGCGCGAGGGCGCCGACGGAAAGAAGCTACCTTATGCTGATGCCGTGACGCTGCGCATCATCCCGACGACCGCCGTGAAGATGGTCGAGGTCAAGTCGGGCGGCGTCCATCTGGTGGACGGCGTGACCCCGCGCGATTTCGAAGAGGTCGAAAAGAACGAAGCGCTCAAGCTCGTCTCGGTTCCGCCCGGCGTCGCACAGTGGCTGACCTTCAACGTCAGCAAGGGCATCTTCGCCAACCCGGCGCTGCGCGCGGCGGTCAACCACGGCATCGACCGCAACGTGCTGATGAAGGGCATCACCCGCGGCTTCGGCGCGGTGACGCCGACCTGGGTGCCGCCGACCGATTGGTCCTACGACGCCAGCGTCCCCGCTCCGAAGCTCGACCCGGCGAAGGTGCAGGCGGCCCTCAAGGAAGGCGGCCAGCCCAACGGCTTCGCCTGCAAGATCTCGATCATCCAGCGGGATCCCGACACGCAGGTCGCGCAGATCATCCAGGCCCAGCTCAAGCCGTTCAAGATCAACATGGAGATCGAGATCTTGGAGCGGCAGGCCTGGGTGCCGAAGGTGCTCGGACTCCAGCACGAACTGGCGATGGGCCGCGTCAATGTTCCGCGCGCAGACCCCGATCATGTCTTCGGCCCGTTCTTCGGCCGTACAGCTTCGCAGAACTGGTCCGGCATCAAAGACGAGGAGGTCTTCAAGCTGGTCGATCAGGGGCGCGAGGAAACCGATCAGGCCAGGCGCAAGTCGATCTACAAGGATCTCCAGACCGTCCTCAACAAGAACGATTACTACTCCTGGCTCTTTTTCCGCGAGGCACGACATGTCGCCCGCAAGGAGCTGCATAACATCGTGCTCGACTCAGGCGGCGCCTGGCAACTCGCCGAAGCCTGGCTCGCCAAGGCGTGACGCGAGCGGAGCCCTTTGGCCCGAGCTCAGGGATCGGAATGAAGCTGAACGCAAATGGCCTGCCCCCATTTGGTGGCCCAGTTCTAATCTAATGCATTGTGGGCTTGGCGGCCACGGTTGAGGTGGCCGGCGAGGCGTGTTGGGTTTGCGCAGCCGGCCACACGATAGTGCGCGGTGCTGGTGGCCGGTAGCCCAACGAGGGTTGCGGGCGCAGGGTGTTGTAGTGTTGGTCTGCCGCGTCGCCCCGAATGCTCTTCATGCCCCGCATGCCGTCCTTCACGCCATCGAGCGCCTATGCGCTGGGCCAGAGTGAGGCCCGCCAGGATCGCGACCTCGCACTCGTGGCGCCACTCCTCCAACCAGGTCTAAACCTCACGGCCGGCGAGGATGGAGAAGACACGCGGAGGGTTGGCAGGGGGTACAGCATGGTAGCGCTATCGCAGATTCGCTCGCCGAGGGGAGGCAGCTTAGAGCTGATGCTTCGCCCGCCAAATCTCGACATCGAGAACAATTGGATCAGCGCGCGCTCCTCGGGCGGGTCTTCCAGGGCGCGCGCCCGTTAGCTCCTGTATTCGATCCAATGCGGCATGATAGTCAGCCTGCAATTTGATCGTTGCTTCCATGGGCGGTGGAATCCCCGCGGGTGCTACGTTGTACGGATAGCCGATCCTAAGAACGCTTTTGGGCGCCCAACGTGAACAGATGATTCTTGGCTTCGCGGCTCAAATTGACGGTGGCCCCCGATTTCCGCGCCAAGCGCTCCGCCGCCTCGATCGTCTCGAGCAAGTCGGACGACTGGCCGTAGCCAGAGCCGGTTACATCGCGCGCGATCCATTCCTTGCCGGTGTGGTGCACGGTGAACACTTGCGCCATTCACGAGCTCCTCTTCGAAGCACGAACAGGCGGCGCCTTGGGTTGTTCCGCCCCGCTTCTCATCGCCAGTTCGATAAGCCGGAACGATTCCCGGCGCCGCCGGTTGGCGACTCAGTTCGTTGAGTGGGAGTTGCGTTATGTGTGCCCAGCGAATGTTGCGAGCTCGCCTATCCTCGGACACCGTCAGCAGCCGGCCTTTGCCGCGGGACGACGAGCGCCAGGGCGTTCTTGATCTCCGTGTTCTCCCGACCTATCGCGCCTACAGCGCCACCCGAGGCTGGGTCGACAAGGTCGACGAAGTGGCGATGCTCGCCAGCGCCCTTGTGGATCGGCTTGAGGATTTGAAGAGCATCCGAAACACGGGTGACCTTGACGAAGCAGACGCGGCCAGCGTCAACGCGAACATCGCTTCGATCGCGAACGCTGCCGACGAGCTCATTACCGCTCTGATCGACAATGCCGAAGCGCGCGGCCTCCAAGCGACTGGCCGCTGGATGGATATCCCGCTGGTCGAGTGCCGAGAGTTCGAGATCGAGGAGCGGGATGCCGGTGGGGACCAGGCAGACACCCCAGAACTCTAGGGTCCGAGCGATGGCTGTCTAGCCGCGAGGTCAGCTCGCCTTACGGGCCGGCTCCGCCTTGCGCCTGGGCGTTGGCGTCTTCTTGTCCTTCACACCCGCGCTAGCCCGCAGCGCATCAAGGAGGTTGACCACGTTGGTTGCGGCCTGAGGCTTCGGCACGTGGATGGCTCTGCCCTCAATCTTCGCCTTTACGAGATCCGCCACTGCCGCTTCGTAGCGGTCGACGAAGGTTGCCGGTTCGAACTTGCCGGCTTTGGTCGAGATGATGTGCTTTGCCAGGTCCAGCATCTCACCCTTGATTTCGAGGTCAGCCAGATCCTCAAATGCCGCCTCCGCGGAGCGCACCTCGTAATCGAAGTTCAGGGTATGGGCGATCATGCCAGGACCGCTGGGGCGGATAAGAAGAGCGCGGTAGCGGCGGAACAGCACTGCGTGCGCAATGGCCCCAGAACCGCGCCGCGTGAGCGCGTCGCGGAGGACCGAAAAGGGCGCCGTCGCGCCGGGCCCTGTGGGCGTCAGGTAGTAGGGCTTGTCGAAGAAGAGCGGGTCCACTTCGTCGCAAGGCACGAAGGCCTGCACAGCGAGCTTCTTGTCAGATTGGGGGATCGCAGCTTCGATCTCCCCAGCGTCGAAAACAAGGAAGTTGCCTGGATCGACCTCGAAACCTTTGACCTGCTCTTCCTTGGGAACGGGCTCGTCAGTCGTCGGATCGAGATACTCGCGACGGAGCCTGTTGCCAGTCTTCCGATTGACCATATTGAAGCTCGTTCGCTCGGAGGTTGATGCGGCTGTGAACAGAGCTACCGGGATACTCAGGGCGCCGACCTGCAGCGTCCCTTTCCATTGAGCTCGAACAGCAGTGGCCATCAACGCAACTCCACACACACGAACCGGAGTCAACGCAACGGAACCGCCAGCGTTCCCGAGAATTGAGTCGGCGTGTGAGTTGAGGGTTGCGTCATGGCTCCGAGGTTCTGGACGGGTTATCTGCGCCTCTCGCTGGTGACGTGTCCCGTGGCGTTACAGCCTGCCACCTCCGAGAGCGACAAGGTCCGATTCCACACCCTCAATCGCTCCACCGGCGAGCGCGTCGTGAGCCGCTACGTCGACGCCGTCACTGGCAAGCCCGTCAACGATGACGATGAGGTCAAGGGCTACGCCGTGAGCGATGACAAGTTCGTCCTGTTCGAGGACGAGGAGCTCGCAGCGGTCGGCCTGGAAAGCACGCGAACAATCGACATCGATATGTTCGTAGACCAAGAGACTATCCCTTGGATCTACTACGACTCCAGCTACTTCATGACTCCCGACGATCCGGTTGGCGAAGAGGCCTTCGCGGTGATCCGGGAAGCGATGCGGGCAACGTCGACCGTCGGCATTTCGAGGGTGGTGCTAAATCGCCGAGAGCGTGCCGTGATGTTGCAGCCGCGGGGCAAGGGGATCATTGCCTGGACCTTGCGCTTTGGCGACGAGGTCCGGAAGCCGGCCATTTACTTCGGCGACATCGGCAAAGCGCCAGACGACCCATCGCTAAGCAAGTTGGCCGACAACCTCGTCGCACAAAAGTCGACGCACTGGTCGGCGGAGTTCATGAAAGACCCGATCCAGGAGCACTTGCTCAAGCTGATCAATTCGAAAAAGAGCCGTAGCGCGAAGAGGGGTGCAGCGCCCGGACGACCGCAGAAGGTGGTCAGCATATTCGACGCTCTCAAGAAGAGCCTTCAGGAAGAAGAGCGCAAGCAGCGGTGACGCCGCCCGTCACAGTATATGTTTGGATTCCCAAATTGCGACGTCGAAAACGAGCCGGATCAGTTCCTTCTCTTCATCCGTTCCTTCTATGCAGCCTGAAAGCTCCTGGATGCGGGCAACCGCCGCCAGATATTCGTCACGCGTTCTTAGCATTCAAGACCCCGCTATTCTGAGCCGCTTCCGCTCGAAATACGTTCGTCAGATGGGGTGTCCTGAGAGCGGACGGCTGCGATGGCCACGGCCTTCTCGCAGATATAGCCGTTCTCATCGAGTGACGGGCAATCGCGGATGGCCTGCTCGACCCGTTCCCGTGCCGCAGCGAGCGCGACTTCGGCGGCTAGGGCGCGGGCTTCAGCCCGGTCGGCGCGCTTGTTCGCGGCCTTGGCCAGCTGCCATTGCATGTAACCATAGCGACTGTGCGTGCGCTCCTTGCGCAGATATTCTCCGTAATCGTCGGGCTCAATGATCTGCCCCTCGCTCGGCGTTGCAGGGCTCGAAGCCGGCGGGGGAAGCCAGAAACCGTGCGCCCATTGCAGCCGATATCCGCACACGGGGCAGACCAGCCCGTCTTTGGTCGCGACAAGCTGCCCGAGTTTACCGCCATGCTCAGCTTGATAAGCCCGATGTGCGTCGTCGGTTCGGTCACCGCCGCATAAGAGATGGACCGCGTTTTCGACCTGAAACAGGTTGAGTGCGGCAACCTGCTCATCGGTCCACGGTGCTGTCCGCTTCTCGGCCATTTGTTCTCGGCCTCTTTAACCCGGACAACGCGCAGCCCGTCCGTCAGTTCATACGGACGGCTGCTTCTTGGGGCGAGCCAGGGGCACCATCGGTCTATGTCGGCAGCGTCGGTACCGGCTTCAGCCACGGAAGCCGGCGGTCAGCCTCAGTGGGCGTCGACAGTCCTATCGCTGGCTCACGCCGGCCCTAGTCGCAGTGGTCGAGTTTCACGCCTGGACGGATGACGGCAAGCTGCGACACGCGTCGTCAAAGGATTGCGCGATGAGGCAGACGAGGCCTCGGTTTACGAGTTGCCATCCTCGGAAGATTGATCGGCGGCCCTCTCGCCAACGCCCCTCAGCATGGCGATCGAATCCTCATAGACCTTCACGGCGTCAGCGATCTCCGCCATCTCGCGCTCTTCGTCACTGCCGTTCGTGAAGCCCATGAGTTCTTGGGCGCGCGCAATGGCGGCGTTCATTTCCTCTTCGTTGCGGATCACGAGCCGAGGCATGCCGGTTCAACGATGCGCCCGATTATTCGTTCCGCTCCTGCCGCGCCGAGTACGTCTCATGCAGGCGCATGAAGCGGCGCCAGCGTTCATATTCCTCGGGCGTGTAGCGGGCCTTGTAGTCAAGCCAGAGCGACTTGACCTTGGCCATGGCGGCCTCGCGCGTCCACTCGCGCCCGCGATCACTGGCCGTCTGGGGCAGGCCGAAGACGCTGATGCCCCAGCTCCATGGCGCGGAGCGTTCCGGAGCATTACCGCTGTCGTCGACAATTACGGCGATCCGCTCGCCCTCGTCGTCAATCACATACCAGTAGGCCTCACTGTCCGGATATGTCCGGCGAAGAAAGAGCGTCGGAGAACTGGACATCGGCGAGAGCCCCTCATGCTCAAAGCGCCCTGATCTGCTCCTCGAACTCCTCCGGGATTGCGCCGTGGCGCGCAACCACATCGACCGATGCGACTTCTCCGGTCTCGTCGTCTGCGACCACATGCACGACTGCTACGCCTTCGGCCGTGCGGCCGAGACGAATGCCGTCATTGAGCGCGTGATGCCTTGTTTGGGCGGGCACGCGCTGCGCCGGCACAAGCTTCTTCCGATGAGTCTTGAACGGCTGCAGAAAGAAGGTGTCGACATTCATGGCTTGACTCCCGGAGGCCGTTTGTTCCCATAATGTTCTCATGCCGAGGACGCAAGCCATGTCATCAGCCGTGCCGAAAACGCCACCTGAACGAACCCCAGTTGATGGGAAAATCGATTCCGTCTTGGCGGAGTTCGGCGGCGATGCTCGGGCTGCCATCGGCGCTCTGCTGCACAATCGCGAGGAGCTGTTGAGGGACGCCGACCGAGCGGCTTCTCTAGGTTTTCTGCGGGGCCGATTTTCAGAGGGAGCGCGGCCCGTCCGCGATCCCGAATGACCAATGAAACCGCCTAACGATCAAACGGCGCTCCGGGATTTTCCGTGGGTCGTGGTGCGCTTCAGATGCCACTACTGCCAGCGCGCGGGGAACTGCAGACTGGCCTCTCTCGCTGGCGCTTCGGCGAGAACTCGACGCTGGCGATGATCCTGTCCACGTTCACGTCTCTATGCCCATGGGATCCGCACAACCCGACCCGAAAGCCGCAGAAATACGGCATGAAGTGCGGTGCTTACTGTCCCGATATCGGCCGGAACTAGCCGCCCGATTAGCCTCCGCCAATGATGGGCCTAACCCTGATCGAAGGAGAGAAGGATGACCGACTTCCAGCTGACAAGCCCGGAGAGCAGCGTCGCAATCGCGTCGGAGGTAATCCAGAGGATCCGTGAAACGCTCGCGGAAACCCGCGACAAGGGGGTTTCGGGCGCCATCGGCTTCGACGAACTCGGAGACGCAACCGATTTGATCCAGCAACTCGACGATCTGGCAGAGGAATATGGGTGCCTGGTGGACGGACCCTATGACAGCGAGGAAGCGAACGGCGGCGGCTACTACCTCTTCGAACGCCAAGATGCCCCCAATGTAGTAGATGGCTGCTGGCTCACCAAGCCCGAGCCGGAAAGTGCGGGCGACACCCTCGGCTATCTTGGCTTGGCTTGACCGGCTCGCTCGTCTCGTCGAGCCTGCGGCTGCTCAGGAGACGCCGATGTGCAGCCTGTTGTCTGATTGCGATTGCTCGCGCAAACCGCTCCGCCAATCGCGCTGCCTCGCCCCGTAACGGACGTTCCCGAGGTATTAAAAGGGTCGCCAACAGACTTCGCATCGATGCATTCCGAACGTCCGGTTGCGGGCAACCATTCAGTGTCCGGTTGTGGCGCGAGGCAGTCTCGCAGCTCGCCGCCTAAACCTGACGCACCCGGGTTGATGCGTCTGAGAGTTTCCGTGCCAGGAAGGAGTGAATCTGGGCGATGACGGCGGCGCCTTCGCCAACGGCTGCCGCGACCCGCTTTGTCGACCCGGCACGTACGTCTCCGACCGCGAAGATGCCTGGACGGCTGGTTTCCAGCGGCAGCCGCTCGCCATCGCCAGCGCGTTCCCCCGTGAGTACGAAGCCTGTTCTGTCGAGGGCCACACAATTGTCGAGCCAGTCCGTCGTGGGGTCGGCACCGATGAACAGGAAGAGATGGCGCGACGTGCACTCCCGGATCGCACCGGTCCGGCTGTCCCGGAACCTCGCCCCGGTCAGGCCATTCGCGCGGTCGCCTTGCAGATCGACAATCTCGCTGCCGACATGCACCTCGACATTGGGCAGAGCCGCGATCCGGTCGATCAGATACCGGGACATGGTCTGTTCGAGCGGGCGTCGCGCCACGAGGTGCAGGTGCCTGACCTGCGGTGCGAGATAGGCGACGGCTTGCCCGGCCGAGTTTCCTCCGCCGACCAGGACGACCTCTTGCCCCGCGCAAAGCCGCGCCTCGACGGGCGATGCCCAATAGGAAACGCCGGCCCCCTCCAGCTCTTCGATATTGGGAATGTCCGGCCGCCGATAGCGGGCTCCCGAAGAAATGACCACGGTGCGGCAGCGGGCAGTGCCTCCGCTGCTGAGATCGATGGTGAACGGAACCTCCGCATCTACGCCGTGACAGTGGAGCATTTCGACGGTGAGCGGGATGGCGAGCTCGGCACCGAACTTCGCCGCCTGATTGAAGGCCCGCCCTGCGAGCGCCTGCCCGGAGATGCCGGTGGGAAAGCCGAGATAGTTTTCGATCCGAGCCGATGCGCCAGCCTGGCCGCCGAAGGCGCGGCTGTCCAGTACCAGGACCGAAAGACCTTCGGACGCGCCGTAGACAGCAGTGGCAAGCCCGGCGGGCCCGGCTCCAATGACCGCCACGTCATAGACCTTGTCCGGGTCGAGATCCGGCGTGATGCCCAGACAGGATCCGGCATCCGCATTGCTCGGGCGTCTGAGCACCGTGCCGTTCGGACAGATCATCAGCGGCAGCTCGTCGGCGCCGACGCCGAGCCGCTCGACCAGCTCTCGACCCTCGGCCTGGCATGTGGCGATAACGGTGTGGGGGTAGCCGTTGCGGGTGAGAAAGCCCGATAACTGGACGATGCCCGGATCATCCCGGCGTCCCACCAGGATCGATCCGGCGCTGCCGGTCTGCCCCGCTTCGATCAGCATGACGCGTCGCAGGATGAAGGCGCGCATGATGACTTCCCCGACATCGGCCGAGCCGATGACAAGGGCCCGCAGATGCGGCGCATCGAAGGGGATCGCGATCGCGCCAGCGTCGCCCGCCACGACCGACATGAGGGACGGACGACCCGAGAGCTGATTGGTCTCCCCCGTGAATTGGCCGGGGCCGTAGGTCGTGACCAGCGATGACCGGCCATTCGCGCTGCTCTGAAGCGCGTCGGCGGAGCCGTCGAGGAGCAACCAGCAGGGGGCGTCGCGCGTGCCGGTCTCATAGATGACCTCACGCTGAGCGAAGTGGTACGGCTCGCCGCTTGCGAAGCGGCGCGCCGTCGCGACCTGAAGGTCTGTGAGTGTGGGAAAGACCTGCTCCCGCCGAGCATCTCCGATTGCCATAAGAGTGCCCTCCATGTCGGACTATGCGACCTCTCGAACGCGACGTCATCCGATCAGATTGACGCCGCGATCCGCAAGAGCCCCCCTGATCAAATGAAAGGTTGTGGACCGAGGGTTCTGGACCCACGGTGTCGACAACCTGCGTGATTACTTTGCCTCGGCGGAGCACTTCACGATGGCGGGGCGGACCGAGGCCATCGTTTGTCCTACGCTGATCACGTGAGAATGATGTCCTCGCTCAGGGTGCTGGGGCATTCTTCGATGCGTTTGAGGCCTCCTAAGACTTTGTTTCGATTCACGGCAACCGACGGTGCGGACCGGGAAACCGCTCATTGCTCACGCCACATTCTCGATTGGCTCGATAAGCAGTTCCGCATTCATCGATAGATCGCTGTTGCGGCAGCCGGTTTGTCATTGAGGATTATCGGCACGTCCGCTCTCGGGCAAAGTGCGAATGTCCTCCGATGGCGCAACGCGAGCGCTACGTCCCACAACATTTGATAGAATGATCCCCGATGCTGCCTCCCAAGAGGCGGACCTGCCATGGATATCCAGGCGACATCGACGATGCCAGCGCTTCAACCTTAGTCGGCATCCCGGCCACCTCGACCTAATGCGCCGATCCAACAAACACATAAGCGGGTGTAATCCGGCCATTCCGAACCTAGAGGACACGCTGGCAACGGCATCGATCGAGCGCCAGTGGCCTAGGCGCGTCACCAGTCGACGACCGTGCCGTCGGCCGTGACCGCATGCTGAGTGTGGAGAATTTCCTGCTTGAACGGGTGCAAGGCAGCGACCTTCTCGTTGACCTCGATGCCAAGCCCTGACGCTTCCGATAGCTGCCACGCACTCTTCACGCGCCGCATCGGGAGGGAGACCACCTCATCGTACCAAGGCACGGCCCCGACCATTTCCTCCTGGATGATGATGTTGGGCGTGGCGAAGCCGAAATGCAGCGCCACCGCACCGGCAATCGGACCGAGCGGGTTGTGAGGCGCAAGGCCGATGCCTGCGGCCTCTGCCATCGAGGCGATCTTGCGCCCTTGCGACAGCCCTCCAACATGGCAGAGGTCGGGCTGGGCGATGTGTGTAGCGCGACTTGAGAAGAGGTTCTCAAAATCGTCCAGGTGAACCAGCCGCTCGCCCGTGGCAATTGTGCAGGGCGAATTCGTCGTGATGGTCTTCAACGAGGCGATCTCACCCGGCGGGATCGGCTCCTCGACGAAGAGCGGTCGGTAGGGAGCCAGCACCTCGAGATAGCGCATGGCCGCCGCGGCCGAGGCGCAGCGGCCATGGAAATCCACCATGAGTTCGACGTCGTCGCCGACGGCCTCGCGCAGCGACCGCATGAGGCTGTCGACATGGCGAAGCCCCTTTGTGGTGGCGGTGTAGTGCGTATAGGGAATGAACACGACCTTGAGCGCGTTGTATCCCTGCTCGACCAGGGCGAGCGCGCTTTCGGCCAGCGCCGTCGGATCGAAGGTCTCGTAGACCGCGCGCATGTCGCCCAGGCCAAGGTGGGTGTAAACCGGAAGCTCGTCGCGGACCTTGCCGCCCAGCAGTCGCCAGACCGGCTCGCCGAGCGCCTTGCCACAGATGTCCCACAGCGCCTGCTCGATGCCGCTGATCGCGGACATGCCGATGACACCGAGGCGCCAGAAGCTTTGTTTCTGGAGAATCCGGACGATCTGTTCGATGTCGCGCGGGTCACGACCTATGATTAGCGGTTTCAGGTCCTCGATCGTCCCCACGACGCCGCGGGTCTTCCATTCCAGCGTCGCCTCGCCCCAGCCATAAAGCCCGGGCTGGTTGGTGACGACCTTGACGAAGATCCAGTTCCGCATCTCGGCGTTGACGACGAGAGTGGTGATGTCGGTGATTTTCATGGAACTCTCGAATGCCGTTAGTTGGCAGTGCGCCCGTCGCGAGGCGGTCGCCGCCCGGTCGATGAGGAACGATGGTTCTCGGCGCTCCCGGCTTGCATGATCGCCCGCCGGGGAGCGCCGGGCTCACTTCGTCGTGTTCAATTGCCGCGGATCTTGGCGAGATCGGCCTGGATGCGATCGATCGTATCCTTGCCGATGGTCGCCTGATGGCGCTGGTACACGGCGGCGGTCGCCTCGCGCATCTTCGTCAGCTCGTCGGGCGTCACCTCAGAGACCTGCATCCCCTTGGACTTCAGATTGGCCAGCGATTTGTCGTTCAAATCACGCGCGACGCGGCGCTCTTCGTCGCGGCCGACGATCGAGCAATCGGTCAGGATGGTCTGCTCCTCGGCCGAGAGCTGGTCCCAGAGCTTCTTCGAATACAGCATCAGGAACGGCGTGTAGGCGTGGCGGGTTAGCGTGAGGTACTTCTGCACCTCGTAGAGCTTCGAAGTGTCGATCGTGACCAGCGGATTTTCCTGGCCGTCAATCGCATGGGTTTCGAGGGCGGCAAAGACCTCGCCGAAGGCCATCGGCGTGGCATTTGCGCCCATGCTCTTGAAGCTGTCGAGGAAGATGTTGTTCTGCATGACGCGGACCTTAAGCCCGGTCAGCTCCTCGGCCTTCGAGACGGCGCGCTTCGAATTGGTCAGGTTGCGGAAGCCGTTCTCCCAGTAGGACAGGTTGACGACGCCAAAGCCCGGCAGCTTGTCGGCGATGTATTTCCCGAACGCCCCGTCGAGGATGGCGTCGGCCTCCTTCTCGTTGGTGAACAGGAAGGGCAGGTCGAAGACGCCGAGTTCCGGCATGATGCCGACCAACGGCGAGGTCGAGGTGATCACCATCTCCTGCGTGCCGGCGCGAAGGGCCTGCGCCGCCTGCAGGTCGCCGCCGAGCGCACCGCCCCAGAAGGCCTGCAGCTTGAGCTTCCCGCCGGACTTCTCGGCCATGCAGCCCCTCATCTTGGCGACGCCGTTGCCGACCGGGTGGTCCTCGTTGATGCCGTTGGAGACGCGGATGTTGCGCTCCTTGATCTGCGCCTGGGCGGAGCCGGCGAGCGCCGCAAGGGCGACGCCGGCGAGGAGCGAAAGGATACGGGCAGTCATGGTCATGGTCTTCTCCCTATGTTCTTCGGTTTCTTGTCGAAAGTCAGCGCCCGCTCAGCCAGGCGAGCGGCACCATCACGAGCTGCGGAAACAGCACGAGCAGGAACATCGCGATGGATTGCGCGATGAAGAACGGCCAGACGCCCCGGATCACGGCGCTCATCGGTACCCGGGCAACGCCGCAGACGACGTTGAGCACGATGCCGACCGGCGGCGTGATCAGGCCGATGGCGTTGTTGATGATGAAGAGCACGCCGAAATAGATCGGGTCGATCCCCGCCTGCTTAACGATCGGCATCAGCACGGGCGTCAGGATCAGGACCGTCGGTGTGAAATCGAGCGCCGTCCCGACAGCCATGACCAGGAGCATGATGATGATCATCAGCACCGTCTTGTTGTCCATGAAGGGCTGGAGCAGAACTGAGAGCTCGGCAGGGATGTTGGCCTGCGTGATCAGCCAGGCCGATACGACGGCTGCGGCTACGAGCAGCATCACGGCGCTCGTTGTCTTGGCGGCAAGCAGCGTGACCTTGTAGAGGTCTCGGACCTTTAGTTCGCGATAGACGAACATGCCGACGATCAGCGCATAGACCGTCGCAACGACGGCAGCTTCCGTTGGCGTGACGATCCCAAAGCGGATGCCGCCGAGTATCGCGACCGGCATCAGCAAGGCGAGCGATCCGTCCCAGGTTGCCTTGAGCCTTTCGGCGCCCGTCCTACGGGGCAGCACCGTGACCTTGTCTTTGCGGCAGACAATCCACCAGGCGATGACCAGCGACAGCCCGATCAGCAGTCCCGGGAAGACGCCGGCGAGAAACAGCCGGGTGATCGAGAGGTTGGCCGCGACGCCGAAGACGATGAAACCGATCGAGGGCGGGATGATCGGCGCGATGATGCCGCCCGACGCAATCAGGCCAGCGGAGCGGCCTACATCGTAGCCGGCGCTGCGCATCATCGGCAGCAGGATCGAGGCGAGCGCAGCGGTGTCGGCGGCAGCCGACCCCGACAGCGAGGCCATGATGATCGCGGCGAAGATCGCGACATAGCCGAGACCGCCATGAAGGTGTCCAACCAGTGACAGCGCGAAATTGACGATGCGCTTCGACAAGCCGCCGGCATTCATCAGCTCGCCGGCGAGCAGGAAGAAAGGGATCGCCAGGAGCTGGAAGGAATCCGCTCCGATGATCATGTTCTGTGCGATGATCTGGGTGTCATAGACACCAAGCCACAGCATCAGGCAGACCGCGCAGACGATCAACGCAAAGGCGATCGGCATGCCGAGCGCCATCGCTCCGCAGAGCGAGGCCAGGAAGATCGTGACGGTCATTCCAGGTGCCCCTTCAGGTCATGCGAGGGGCTGGCGCTGTAGTCGCCAACGAATTCCGCGAGTTCATGCGGGCCGAGTCTGCCGGTCAACGCACGGTAGAGCCGGGCGAGCGTGATCAGGCCGATCCCGATGCCGGCGAAGTAGAGCACGTTGTAGACATAGGCCATGCTGATGCCGGTGACCGGTGCGACGGAGCTGGCGTTGATCTCCTGCTGTTTCCAGGTGCCTTCGAGCAGCATCAGACAACAGGCGAAGACGATTAGGTCGCTCAGGATCATGCAGATGCGGCGGCCAGCGTCACCGAGGGTACCGACGAAAGTGTCGACGCCAAGATGCCCGTTCTCGCGCATCACCACGACGGCCCCGATGAAGGTCAGCCAGACGAAGAAATAACGCGACAACTCCTCCGACGCGTTGATGCCGGAGTTGAAGGCATAGCGCAGCACAACATTGCCGAAGACCATCACCACCATTCCGGCAAGCAGGGCGACGAGAACGGCTTCAAGCGCGCGTAAGATCCACCTTTCGGCGATGGCTATCATGCGGCATTTCCTCGGATTTTCTTTTTATGGGGCTTTCATCAAGACGCCGGTCGGCGCCGTGTTCGATATCCGCGCGGGCCATCGCGAGCAGCTCGGCCATGGCCTGGCGAGCCTCGTCCGGGGAGCGAGCGGCAATAGCGTCGGCCACGCGCTTGTGAGCCGCCACCGATGCGCGACCTCGTGCGTGATCGTGCATTGAAAGGCGGAACGACGCTTTCAGCACCGCATGCAGGATCGGCTTGAGCTGAACGAGCAGGAGGTTTCCCGAAGCCTCGAGGATTGCCTCATGGAAGCGAAGGTCCGCAGCCTCGTGACTGGATATGTCCGGCGAATTCGTCATCGCCCCGAGGGCGGCCATGACCGCTTCAATCTGCGGGTCGGCACCGCGCTCGGCGGCGAAGGCGGCGGCCGCGGGTTCCACCATGCTGCGGATTTCCAGAAGATCGCGCTCGAAGCCGTTCGCCATATCGGCGTCGGTGATCCACGCCATCACCTGCGGATCCAGCAGCCGCCAGGTTGCGATCGGCTGGACCCGGGATCCTACCCGCGGCCCCGTCGTGACCAGCCCGAGCGCCCTCAACGTCTTGGTCACCTCCCGGATCACCGTTCGGCTGACGGAGAAGGTCTTCGCCAGCTCATCCTCCCGAGGCAGGGCGCCCAAACTTCCGAAAGTGCCGGTGACGACCATCCGACCGATGCGGTCGACAAGGACATCATGGAGGCTGGAAGGACGGCTCATACAAATATCGTATCATCGTATGATTGAGGCGGTCAATCCACTTCCCTTTGTGAGCGCCAGGACTTGGCGAGCGCGCCGGCCGTGCGGGTCAAGAGCGAGTTAGCGCCCACAACATCGCGCGTTCGACGTGATGCGCGGGGTGGGGCTAACCTAACTTCCGGAAGGCTAAGTCCTTTTCGTCGGCGGTGGCGAATTACTTAGAGCCAAAGTGCGAGTTGGTCCGCCAGCCGACAACGGCGGTGCGCGCCTGTGAATGTCTGGTTCGCGGCGACGAGCCAGTGTTCGATTGCGGCGAGGCGAGCGCTAGCAGGATGCCAGGAGATGGAGGTTATCAGCTGCGCTCAAGATGCCGAAAACACTCCGTCGGACGTGAGATCGCTTCATCACGAGTTAAGTCCCGCCTCAGGCGCGTTCGGCTCGCATCTCAGAGTATTTTCGCCGCGATAATTTGATCCAACGCAACGAACGCGGCGCCGCAGAGCGCAGGATCCTGGGAGGTTTTGGGAGGCGATCATGATCGATGGCTTAAAGAATATACTGGTGACGATCGTACAGGAAGGGCGGGACGAAGACGCCTCGGCATCTACACTACGTCACCACCAGAACGGGTACCGAACTGCGGGAGAGCACCTCGGAGGTCTGGCTGCCCAGCAGAAAGCGACGGAGCCCGCGTCCGCCGTGCGAAGCCATGACAATGAGGCTGCAGTGGCGGTTATTGGCAATTTCTACGATTGCCTCGGCCGGGAGAGCCTGTGGAATGTGAACGGTCTCGGCGTCGACGCCGAGACGATCTGCAGCAGCTTTGGCATCAGCCAATGTATTCTCCGCGGCTTGCCTTTGGCTGGCCTCATACTCCCCCGTCTCCATCGGCGGCGTTGTCCACCCGGCGCTGGCCGCGGCGCCGGCATAGATCGGAAACGGCTCGGATACGGTGACTATAGTGACCTTGGCGCCCACGCTCTTAGCCAGGTTCAGGCCATGGTTCACGCCCTTCTGGGCAAAATCCGATCCGTCCGTGGGTATGAGAATGAGCTTGTACATTGTCCGACCTGCTCCCTCCTTTCCCGCAGTCATAGAATAGGTCTGGCCGGGTTTTGGTTTTCCCGGAACAGCGGGCGGGTTGATTTGACGCAATCGCGAACTCGCTCATCTGGGGTACAATTGACCAGATGCCCCATCGTCCGGAGGTCGCTATGAAGACGACGATTAAACACGGGCCGGTATCCTGCAGGTCGGACCCTCCTGCCTTCACGATCGAGACAGCTGAAGACTACGCCCTCGCGATCCACCGCATCAAGGCGTTCTCGGTACAGGATGGAAGCAGTTACCGAGAGTTGATGGCACTCAAGGACGCGATCCGCGTCTGGGAGCAAAACCGTCCGGGTACGACGGGACCTATAGGCGGACGCTGAGAACGCCGATGACCCGAGACCCATTTCTCCTCCGACCTGAGGAGAGTCCTGAGTTTGATGATCCGAGACCATTTGCTGGATCGCCGGAGGCTGGAGTTTCCGGCCTTCGATCACGGCGGTGGGCTGGGTGCTCCGCCAGGATTTTGCAGCAGGATCGGAGGCTTGTTGCCGATGGCCCCGTGCGGCCGATCCTCGTTGTAGTATCTGAGCCAAGTCTCCATCTTTTCCTCCGCATCCGCAAGCGTCAGGAACCAGTGGGTATTCAGGCACTCACTGCGGAAGCGGCCGTTGAACGCCTCGATGAAGGCTTTGTCCGTCGGCTTGCCTGGCCGCGAGAAGTCGAGCGTGACGCCCTTGGCATAGGCCCACAGGTCGAGATCGCGGCTGACGAACTCGGAGCCCTGATCGACCCGGATCGTCTTCGGATAGCCCAGTTTCGCGCAGACCCTTTCGAGCGTGGCGACGACGTCCTCGGCCCGGTAGCTGAAGCGGGGATCGATCGCCGGCGAGAAGCGCGAGTAGGTGTCGACCACCGTCAGAACCCGGATCTTGCGGCCGGTGACGAGCTGGTCATGGACGAAGTCCATCGCCCAGACATCGTTGGGCCGCGTCGCCGGCGCGCGGTCCTCGCGCAGCTTCGCCTTGACCCGACGCTTGAGCGTCTTGGAGTTGCAAGCCTAACTCATTGTAGATCCTTCGAATCCGCTTCTGATTGACATGCCAGCCCTCGCGCTGCAGCAGCACGTCGACACGGCGATAGCCATAACGAACGCGGGTCTCGCAGATCGCCTTGATCCGGGCTGCCAGGGGGGCCTGGTCGGGCCGGCACGATTTGTAGTGGTAGCTTGGGGTGTCGAACTCCAGGACCGGCTGCGCTGGATGTGTCGCTGCGCTCTGTGGCGATCTGCATCATCGACCATGACGGAAAGATTGGCCTCGAGCGCTCGGTGCGCTCGGCCGTGCCCGATATACTTCTTTGCCTCGCGGGATTTGGTCAGCCGATCCATCAGGTCGGGTTTGAGGCCGGCGCGCTGACACAGCCCATCACCTACGGACTGAGGGAGGCTGGCTACGACGTCGTCTGCATGGAAGCGCGTCAGGTCGCGGCTGCGCTTTCGGCCATGCGGAACAAGACAGACAAACACGACGCCCGCGGCATCGCCCAGATCCTCCGATCGGGGTGGTACAGCCGGGTGCATGTGAAGAGCATCGAGAGCCACCACATGCGAGCGCTACTGACGAGCCGCAAAGTGATGCAGCGCAATTGCATCGACCTCGAGAACGAGATCCGCGGCCTGTTGCGCATCTTCGGAGGCGCAAGCGTACGACGGATGCCCCCGTAGAGGTCGTCGGGCTCAAGCGTCATGTCGGGCATCCCTTCAAGCTCGGAATGGCCAGGCTACTGTGGGGAAAGGCGAAGTTTGCCGCACTGACCTTCAATTCGTTTCATAACCCATTGAAATATTTCAGTCCGACTGCGGTAGTGTTAAAGTTGAAAGTGCCGCAGTTAAGGCAAAGTGCTTCCGCAATTGGCTCACTGTGCCGTCGGCGGGCGGGCTGCGTCAGCTGAGCCTCGGCTCGCTTCTGGTAAGGCAGCTTCCGAAATTGGCCCGTAGCCGACGTCTGGAACGTCTGCTTGCCGGCGACCCGCTGCGGCTGGCGATAAAGCAGCCGAGGTGCCCCGTAGGCGACGTCAGGATTGTGTGCTTCCGCACTCGTCCTTCCAGCCTAGATAGATGTGCTTGCAGGCCATCAGCGTACCGCCGCCAGCTACCAACAACCTGAAGGACCGGCCGCGGCCGTCCGTCGAAAGGTCGCAACGAGCTTATAGGCAGTGAAGTATCGGTTGGGAACGCATGAGGTCGCCATATGGCCGAGGGAAACCTGGGTGATTGTCGCCTTCTTGGTGTTGGGGAAAGTCGATCTTCTCCTTAGCGGTATTGGAAGCCATGCTGTTGTCGGTGGTGATCGTGAGCTTCGGCATCGCACGGGGCTTTGTAAGCCCCCCGGGGATCGAACGGTGGGGACGGCGGAGCGCTTTAACGAGCAGTATCGCAAGTGAGGTCCCCGCCTTGCCCGTGCGACGTAGCGCCATGGGCATATAACTCTTCGATATTAAGGGGAGGGGCCTCGGTAGACAGATCTACTTAATGCCAGCCGTAGTGGTGGCGACTTGCGACGAGCGCCTATTGACCGACCCTGTCCTGGCGGAGCACTTCCGCAGCGAACCGGGCAGACCGATTGACGAACTTGCGGCATTCGATCGCCGCGGTTTCTCCGTCTCTGCCCACAAGTGCCTTGACGATATTGCTCATCTGATCGACCGAGCCCTGGCTGCGCTCCGGCGTCGAGACATTGGTCGTAATCGCCCGCAAAAAGCTGATCCGCGCCCTCAACGAGTGCATAATCTCCTCGGCCGTCGTGTTCTTGGCTCCTGCGAAAAGGACGACGAAAAATCCGTCGGTCGCGATGCGGTACTCTTGGGGATCGCGACCCGCGGCACGTCGAACCGCGTTGAACGCGGCGACGATCGCTTCTATTTCCTTGTCGGTTGCTCGATCGCAAAACTGTCGCGCTGCTTCGGACTCCAAGGCTGCGCGCACCTCATAGATCTCCGCCGCAGCTTCAGGCGTGAGAACTCTAACGAATGTGCCCTTGATGCCCCGGCTTTCGACCAAGCCTTCGGATTCCAGATAGCGGAGGGCTTCGCGAATGCTGCTCCGACTTACCCCCGTCGTCTCGCAGAGGTCCCGCTCGACAAGTCTGTCCCCCGGCTTGAAGTGACCGGAGATGATCGCCTCGCGCAGAACCTTGGAGGTCTTCTCGCGCAGCTTGGTATTTTCGTTGACGCGGAGACTGAGAGCCGGGCCGTCTTCTTGCTCCAGAGCCGTGGGGGCGAATTTCATGCGATCCTCATCCATTCTTCAGCCATTTAGCATCCGGTCGATGGCTGACAAAGGCCCGTGACCGCCGCGACGCCGTCGTACTAAAAAGGCCCTTGCAGCATTTTGGCATACCATCATACTATCTACCAACTGAGTTGAGGGTGTGGAGGGACGGCATGCGGATTGCTCGATGGGGACTGGCGGCCGCGCTGCTGTCGGTGGGTATGACTTCGTTGTCGTTGGCACAGGCGGTGCCCCGGCGAGGCGGGATCCTGAACGTGGCTTTTTCATCAGACACCAAAACGCTCGATCCGACGTTTTCGGTGAACTTCTCGGAGCGGCAGCCGCTTTACCTGATCTATAATACGCTCGTCGCCCTGAGTCCCGACTTCACCATCGCACCGGAGCTGGCCGAACGCTGGGACCTGGAGGATGGCGGGAAGCGCGTGGTCCTACATCTACGGTCTGGGGTGAAGTTCCACGACGGCACGGACTTCGATGCCGCAGCCGTCAAATTCAACCTTGATCGCCGCATGGATCAAGCCGTTGCCTCGCCGCAGCGGGGACCTCTCGTGGAAGTGATAGACGGCGTGGACGTCGTCGATCCAAAGACGGTTGCGATCAGGCTCAAGCAGCCGTCACCCAACCTTCTCGGCATGCTCGCGCAACGCGAAGGCTTCATGGTGTCGCCCACCGCGGCGGAGAAGCTGGGCAAGGATTTCGGCGTCAAGCCGGTCGGCACCGGTCCATTCATCTTTAAGGAATGGGTTCCCGGCAACCGGATCGTCGTCGAACGCAATCCGTCCTATTGGGAGAAGGACAAGCCGTATCTGGATGGCGTGACCTTTCGTGACGTGACGACGACCGCCGTCTCGATTCAACGGCTGCTGACGGGCGAGGCCGACTACACTTCGGCCTTGTCGCCGATCGACGTCCGCCAAATCGAGAACAACAAAACGCTCAAGCTCGATCCCAGCCAGGTCGGGCGCTGGTACGCACTGCAATGGCAGGTCGACAAGCCTCCCTTCGACAACATCAAGCTCCGCAAAGCCATCGCACATGCGATCGATCGCAAGCGGCTCGTCGATATCGTGATGAGCGGCCGCGCTGCGATGTCCAATAGCCCGACGCCGAACTCGCTTTGGTGGGCCGCTCCCGACATCGCGGGATATGAGTACGATCCGGTCAAGGCCAAGGCCCTGCTGGCCGAGGCCGGGTATCCTAATGGCTTGGAACTGACGCTGTCGAACCCGCAGATCGCCCTGCTGCAGCAGATCAACCAGCTCGTTCAGGAGCAGCTCAAGGCGATCGGCATAACGCTGAAGCTCGAGCCGGTCTCGCAGAGTGACTGGTACCCTCGCGTGATCCAGTTCTCGATCAACTTCACGCCTATGCGCTGGGCTCAACGTCCCGATCCCGACGGCTTCCTGTCGCTCCTCTTCGACAGTAAGGGTGCCGGCAATTCGACTCGCTACAACAGCAAGGAGGTCGACGCGCTGCTCGCCCAAGCGCGCAACCTCACCGATCCCGAGAAGCGCAAGCCGATCTACCAGAGCATGCAGAAGCAGATCTCGGAGGACCTGCCCTATGTCCCGCTGTTCTTCTCGCTCGAGTTCGCGGCCATGAGGGCGAACGTCCAAGGACACGTTTGGATCGCGGACGAGATCCCCCGCTTGCGCGATCTTTGGAAGTCTCAGTAAGGCCTAACCTGCCAGGTGCCGTGTCGGAATTGCCCCGTCACGGCACCTCGCCTCGATCAATCGACGGCAAACCATAAGACAATGATCGCCAACTCCGACAACGCTCCCTTGCCCGCCTTCCTCGACGAAATTCTGGCACGCTTCGTCGACGGCCCTGCCGCCGACGAGGTGATTTCCAGTATGCGGCCGGCTTCGTCGCTGACCGCTTCACGCCTTAGCGCGATGAAGGCGACCAGGGTCAGCTTCGCCAGTCAGCTCGTCCACAGGATGGTAAACGAGCGCTGGAGGATTACCCGCGAGCATTTCGCTTGCGATGCGGTGGGTGAAGGGCACGGCGTCTATCGTATCGACGCCAACGGCTTTCCGCTGACCTATATCGTGCGCTGCTATCCATGGGACGGTGTCGAGAAGGTGGGTCGGCGCTCCGACGGCGCCAAGCGCGACTTATTCGGCGCCTTGTTCATCGGGCATCCCGACCAGTCGCGCATCGACGAGGAGCTTGCTGTCTTCGACGTCAAGGACGTCGATCTCATGCGCACGCGCTCCGACGTCACCGGGTGGACGCCGGCGAGCCGCAGCGCTCGCGCCTTCGACTATGTCGTCGACAGCCTAAAGGCGGGCAGGCAACCCGACCCCGCTCAGATCGGCGGCGGCTACATCCTGCGGAACGGCGGCTATCAGGGCAATGGTCGCCAGGGCTCGCTTTCCGTCGTCGGCCTGCATCCGGACCACCCGTTCCGGAGCCCGTTCTTCGCCGATCTGTTCGGTCTCTGCATGATCCGCCAGGTCTCGATCGATCTGGTCAACGGCGTCGCCAAGGCGATGAACCCAGCGGCCGCCCAACTGGAGCAGGATGTCGCGCGCTTCATCGGCGTCGGAAATTCCTCCGGGCAGGGCATGTGCGTCGCCCTGCAGCGCTGGCCGGAATGGGTCGCGAGCTGGCTGGTCGTGCGGGAGCTCTCGCTCGCTTATGCGCTGACACGCCCGGTCGATGCCCCTGGCCGCGATGCGGTGGCGCGGGCGATGGCGCGATCGGCAAGCTATTACGCCGGCGCCGATTTCCAGTGCGAGGACTATGTGACGCCGCCGGCGGTCCTGTCCGCGAACCTCCGCAAAATAGTCGGATGGCTCGCGACCGAGGCATTCGGGCGCTGGGAAGACCTGGCCGCGAAGGTCGCCGAATTTGACTTGGAGACCCAGGAGCAGGTCAACTCCCTGGTGATCGGTGCGTATCCGGAGTTCGCCGACGCGGCGGCGCGATACATCCCGATCGGTATGGTGCGCGATCGCGATATCGCCCCCGAAATGACCGCCGGTGAACTCAAGCGGATGATCCAGCAGGATTACGCCTGGGCCCTTCGCATCGACATGCGGCGCTCGGGCGCGCGGCAGCACTTCTGGTATCACTCGGTGGACAATGGCGAGCAGCGCCGTGGCGAGCGCATCATCGACCCCCATGAGGCGTTCGAGTCCTTCACGGACCATATCGGGCTGATCCAGCGTCTGAGCGTCTGGGCAGCCAGCGTGCCGGACGAGACGACGGTCGCCGAGATGCTCGTCGCCGAGCCCGATCTCCACTACGCGATCGCCCGGGTGCAGTACCTGCACGGGCTCCCCTATGCCGAGATCAGAGACAATCTGATCGATCACGCGTTCCTGCCGGCCTATCTGATCCGGTTCTTCCTCGCGATGCTCGGCATCGACGGCTCAAATCCCTTGAGCATCCGATATGTCCGGGGCGTCTTCTTTCAGGGGCTGCCTCTGCCGGAGGACATCGAACAGGGCGCCGGCGAGCATTGGCGGTTTCCCACGCTGGCTTCCCCCTTTGCCGAGGAGCAGGCGGCGTGACCAAGACCATGACATCCATGGCGGAGATCATCCGCGTCGGCGGCTGGGGGCTGCGTGGCCTGGGCTATCCCTATGGCGTCGCAGAGCGCGCGGTTCCGCTCGTCGCCTGGACCGAAGCGGCCCAAGGCGGCGCGATGCGCTCCCTGCTGGACGCGGAGCCCGAGATTGCGAAATCCCTGACGGCGCCGGCTATCGGCGTGACCGTGCTTGCGAACGGCGTGAAGCGACTCGACGCCCATGGGCGCCACCTTATCGAGGTCGGCCCCCCGGCGATCGATCTCCTGACCGTGGAGGCCCGGCGCGGAGAGAAAGGCGACCTGCAACTGGTCGGTTGGATCGGCGATAAGTTCGTCCCGGCCTTGGGCAGCCTCCTTGGAAAAAGGAAGCTCACCGGTATCATGGGATACTCGGCCGAAGTCGGCGAGGACACGCGCTGGGTGCTCTTCTCCGAGGAGCTGGTGACTGTTCTCGGAAGCTCGGATGCCTCGCCGCGAAGGGCGGAAAGTCTTCTGGCTGCGACCGGCCTTGGCGGAGATGAGATCGAGCGGATAATATCTGCGCATGAGGGAAACCGCCCTGCGTCATCTTATGGCTACATGACGATGACAGCTTGGAAGTCTGGCGCCCTCGACCAGGGGGCTTCGCAGGACAATCTCGTAGCGCGTGTCGATACGGCCTGGAGAGACGGTTTCGAGACGGAGCTCGATGACATCAAGTACCTCTATCAGCTCGAAACCCGCGCTTGGGCGCCCACGTCGGAGCGTTCACGCTCGCAGGCGGGCTACGGCAAGTTCTAGGGTCTGCGCCCGCTCCCCAAACCGCAGGATTCCGGCATCCTGCAGCCTGTCGCGCTGAGGACAAGCCATGCTGTTGATCCTGCTCAAGAGGCTGCTATGGGCGATCCCGAGCTCGATCGCCATCACGGCGATCCTGTTCTTCAGCGTCGCGGGGCTGCTTGGCAATCCCGCCGCCTTGATGTTGGGGCAGGACGCGACCGCCCAGCGCATCGCAGAGCTTAGCGCCCAGCTGGGTTTTGATCGGCCTCTGGTGGTTCAATACTTCGATTGGATCTCGAAGGCCGCCACGGGCGATTTCGGCCGCTCCTATTCGACCCAGCAAACCGTCGCCGAGGCCATATTGCCGCGCCTACCCGTAACCCTGGAGCTGGGCTTCCTTGCAATCCTGCTCTCATGCGCCGTCGCGGTAGGAGTAAACACGCTTACCGTCGGACGTTCCGTCGTGCGCCCGATCGCGACGGCATTGGCAGTGCTGGGCATCACCCTGCCCAACTTTGCCTTGGGCCTGACTCTCATTTTCATATTTTCCGTACATCTCGGTTGGCTGCCGTCGATCGGGTGGGCGCCTTGGTCCGAAGGAGCCTACGAGCATTTCCGCCATATCCTCCTGCCGGTGGTGACGTTGTCGGCGTATTACTACGGCTCCTTCACGCTGATCTACCGGTCCGAGTTCGACGCCGTCAGCAAGCGCATCTTCGTGCGAGTGGCACGGGCCAAGGGGCTCACCGAAACCAGTGTGGCGTTCAAGCATGTCATGCCAAACGCCATCCTGCCGGTCATCACCTATGTCGGGCTCAGCTTGGGCCAGCTCATGGGCGGGGCGGTGGTGACCGAGGCGTTGTTCTCGATCCCGGGCATCGGTAGCCTTCTTGTGTCGTCCATCCTGGCTAAGGACTTCCCTGTCATGCTAGCGGTCGGAATGATCACGATCGCCGCCGTGGTGGTCATGAACGCATTGGCCGACGCCTGCTATTCGATCGCCAACCCGCAGATCCGGGTGAGCTGATCGCGTTGAGCTAACAGAAGACCGTCCGTGCGTGC
This sequence comes from Bosea sp. NBC_00550, assembly GCF_026020075.1. Taxonomy (NCBI): domain Bacteria; kingdom Pseudomonadati; phylum Pseudomonadota; class Alphaproteobacteria; order Hyphomicrobiales; family Alloboseaceae; genus Allobosea; species Allobosea sp. NBC_00550. The sequence goes on along the minus strand of NZ_CP102773.1, from coordinate 454,640 downwards.
GTTTTCCGTTAGCCCAGCTCGCGGTACCGAATACAGGCGAGCTGTCGGCCTTCACCGACATCTTGAAGCGGCGGAATGCCATCGGCGCATTCCGGCTTTGCATGCACGCAGCGCGACCTGAAAACGCATCCTGAGGGCGGATTGCGTGGGTCCGGCGCATCGCCCTTGAGGACGATGCGGCCCTCCGCTCCTGCATGGCCGGGCACTGCCGAGAGCAATGCTTGCGTATAAGGGTGGCGCGGTGAATCGCAGAGCTGCTTCGCGTTCCCGATCTCCATGATGCGGCCGAGATAGACCACGGCGATCCGGTCGGAGAGATATCTCATCACCGCAAGGTCATGCGAGATGAACAACATGGAGAGGCCGCGGCTGTGCCGGAGGTCTTCAAGCAGGCCGATGATCTGGGCCTGGATGGAAACATCAAGCGCGGAGACCGGCTCGTCGGCGACGATGAATTTCGGCTCCAGCGAGAGCGCCCGTGCGATGACCACCCTTTGCCGCTGACCCCCGGAAAGCTCCTGCGGCTTTCGTTTCGCGAAATCCAGTGGCAGTGACACGTCGTTCAGCAACCCTTCCACGCGGCCGGCGAGTTCGGAGCCCGATGCCACCTTCTGCACGCGCAACGGCTCCGCGATAACGTCGAAGATCGTCATCGTCGGGTTGATCGCGGCGAACGGGTCCTGGAAGACGATCTGGGCCGAGCGGCGAAACGTCCTGAGCTGCTCCTTATCGAAGTCGAGGACATTGCGGCCGTCGAAGCTGACAGTCCCGGCGGAAGGCTCCACGAGCCGGAGGACGGAGCGGCCGATCGTCGTTTTGCCGGAGCCCGACTCCCCTGCAAGGCCGAGGACCTCGCTGGTACCGATGTCGAAGGAAACGTCCTGGACTGCCCGCACGGCCCCTACGACGCGGGAGAAGATGCCTTTGCGGATGGGATAGTGTTTCTGGAGATTGCGGACCTGAAGCATTTGTCAGCCGATGACCAGTTCGGGGTCGTTGCTTCGGAGGCAACGGACCTTTCGGTTCTCCGCGCCGCCAGCGAGCAGTTGCGGCTCCGCGCTGTCGCACAGGCCGCCGAGCGCATATTCGCATCGCGGATGAAAGCTGCAGCCCGTCGGCAGCGCGGCGAGATTTGGAACGGCGCCGCCGATCGCCTTGATCTTCTGACCCTCGCCGCGGAACTGGGGCCGCGACCTGAGAAGCGCCCGCGTATAGGGCATCCTCGGATTGGCGAAGACCTCTGCCACCGGCCCTTCCTCGACGATCTGGCCGGCATACATGACGAGTATGCGGGACGCGATCTCCGCGACCAGTCCAAGGTCGTGGGTGATGAAGAGGATCGCCATGCCGTTCTGGCGCTGAAGCGATTTCAGCAGTTCGACGATCTGCGCCTGGATGGTGACGTCGAGCGCCGTCGTCGGCTCGTCCGCGATCAGCAGCGACGGGTTGCAGCTCAGGGCCATGGCGATCATCACGCGCTGGCGCATGCCGCCCGAGAGCTGATGTGGGTAGTAGGTCAGGCAGGCGGCCGGGCTGGGAACGCCGAGGATATCGAGTAGGCGACGGGCCTCGACCCAGGCCTCCTGCTTGGAGAGCCGGCGATGCAACCTGATCGCCTCGGTGATCTGGTCGCCGATCCGGTAGACGGGATTCAGCGACGACATCGGCTCCTGAAAGACCATTGCGACATCGTTGCCGCGCAGCGAGCGAATGTCGCGTTCCTTGGCGGAGACCACATCCAACACGGCGCCGTTCTTGCGCCTGATGTCGATCTTGCCGCTGACGGAGGTATTGGTGCGGTCGAGCAGTCCCAGCATCGCCAATCCAGCCGTGGACTTCCCAGAACCCGACTCCCCGACGAGGGCGACGACTTCGCCTGGCTTGATCGCGAACGAGATACCGCGGCCGGCGACGATCGACCGCTTTCCCGCCTGGAAGGCGATGTTCAGGTTGTCGATCTCGACCAGACTTTGACCATCTGTGGAGGGCCTCATTCGATGCTCGTCCCGACCAGGTAGAAACCGAACACCGTCGCCGCAACCGCCATGCTCGGCGCGAGGCTCATCAGCGGGTTCAGCGCCAGATAGTCGAAGCCGGTGCGAACCATCGCGCCCCAGTCGGCAGCCGGCGGCGGTAACCCCAGACCGAGAAAACTAAGGCTGGCGGAGGTGAAGATCGAATAAGCGACGGTTAGCGCGAACTGGGCGGCGACCAAACGAAGCACATTGGGCCAGATGTGCGTGTAGATGATCCACCAAGTGCCGGCACCCACCGCCGTGGACGCCTCTACGAAGACGGCCTCGCGGAGCGCCAACGCCTGCCCCCGGACGAGCCGCGCCACGCGAGGCCAGCTGACGAACCCCAGCACGAGGATCAGGTTGAGCAGCGTCGGCCCAAGAACAGCCGTGATCAAAAGAGCCAGGATCAGGCTCGGCAGCGCGATGAACAGGTCGATGAACTGCCGTATCGCCGCATCGATCCTGCCGCCCTCGAAACCTGCAAGGAGACCGACGGGTACGCCTATGACGAGCGCCGTGATGGCTGCGCCGATACCGACCAGGAGCGAGGATTGCCCGCCATAGAGCAGGCGGGACAGGGTGTCGCGGCCGATGTCGTCGGTCCCCAACCAGTAGGTCGAGTCGGGCGGCGACAGGAACATCACGCTCGTCGCGACCGGATCAAAGGGAGCGAGCAGTGGGGCGGACACCACCAGGCAGGCGATCACAAGGATGATCGCCGTCCCGACATAGCCCCTCAAACTCAGAGAAAATCCCATGCTCGGCATTCCAAGGTCGACTGCGGCTTCGGAGGATACAGGCGGCTCAGTGCATCACGAAGGGGTCCGCCACCGGCTCTCCGGTGGCATTGATCATGATGGCCTTGGCTTCAGTATAGTCGCGCAGCGCGTCGCTCCCGCCCTCCCGCCCGTAGCCGCTGTTGCGGAAGCCGCCGAACGGCACGTTGCCGGCCGTGGCCCGATAGGTGTTCACCCAGATGCGACCGGCTTGGATGCTACGGGCCACGCGCAGCGCCTTGGTCAGGTCGCGCGTGAATACGCCGCCGGCGAAGGCGAACTCGCTGTCGTCGGCGATCGCGATGGCTTGCTCCTCGGTCTTGAAGCGCAGCACGCTGAGGACGGGACCAAAGAGTTCCTGCCGCACCACGGAGGACGACTGATCCGGGCACTGGACGACCGTCGGCTCGAAGTAGAAGCCGCGATCGAACCCGGCCGGGCGCGCCCCGCCGGCCAGCAGCCTCGCGCCTGATCTGAGCGATTCATCGAGAATGCGCTCGATCCGGGAGCGCTGTTTTTCCGTGGCCAAGGGTCCCATGTCCGTCGAGGCTTGGAGCGGATCGCCTATCGTAATCGTCTTGATCCGCGCCGTCAGCCGCGACACGACCTCCTCGTAGACACCGTCCTGGCAGATCAGGCGCGAGCCGGCCGCGCAGCTTTGGCCGCTCGCGCCAAAAATGCCGGCGATCTGGCCGTTCACGACGCTATCCAGATCCGAGTCATCGAAAACGATGACCGGCGATTTGCCGCCGAGTTCGAGCGACAGCTTCGCCAAGTTGGCGGCGCTGTTGGGGATAATCTTGCGCGCCGTTTCGACACCTCCCGTAAACGCGATGCGCCGGACGAACGGATGACGGGTGAGCGGCACGGCGCAGTTGGCGGCCTGACCGCTGACAACATTGAAGACGCCGGGCGGGAAGCCGACCTCGGCTGCGATCTTGGCGAATGCGAGCAGGGGGGCCGATGCATCCTCCGAAGCCTTGACTACGATGGTGTTGCCCGTCGCGAGAGCGGGCCCGATCTTGTAGGCGGACAATTGGAGCTGCGAGTTCCATGGGATGATCGCGGCGACGACGCCGACGGGTTCGTGGATGATCAGGTTGAGCAGCTTGTTGCCGGGGGAGGGCGCGATGGCCCCCTCCTCGATTTCAGCTAGGCTGGCGAAGTAGCGATAGATCTTGGCCGTGTTCTCGGCCTGCCAGATCGTTTCCTTCAGAAGCTTTCCCGTGTCCGTCGTCTCGATCCGGCCGATCTCGGCACCGGCCGCGGCAAGGCGGTCCGCCAAGGCCCTCAGAAGATCCGCACGCTGGCCGGCGCTCATGCGCGGCCAGGGACCTTCGCGAAATGCCCTGTGTGCGGCCTGTACTGCGCGATCGACATCCTGCTCTTGGGCGTCGGGGATCGAAGCCCAGGCATCCCCGGTCGCCGGGTTGACCGACTCGAAACGCCTATCGTCGCGCGCGTCGGTAAAACCGCCGTCGATAAACAGCTGAAACCCGTCCATGACATGATCCTCGCACGACGCATGTGCAGCGTCGCCTTAAACGATAGGGGATTGAGGGCTGGGACGGACGTTCAATGCCCGCCCGCTTTGATGGGACGCGGCACATATGCGGCGTCGATGAGTCTGCGGTCCTCGTCTGTCAGCTGGAGGTCCAGCGCGCCCAAGGCCGCCTCGACCTGGGCCACCGTCTCGACCCCCATGAGCGGAGCCGTCACCCCGGGCTGACGCATCGTCCACGCGAGGGATACCACTCCCGGCGTCGTGCCATGCCGTTGCGCTACCGTGGCCAGCGCATCGAAGACCGCAAAGTCCCCGGAGCGGAAGTAATGCTTGCGGGTGTAGTCGTCAGTCTTGTCGCGGTCGGTCCAGTCCGCCTCCAGCCTCTTGTCGACGGCGAGGAAACCCCGCGCCAGAGGGCCGAAGGGAATGACGGCGAGGCCCTGGTCACGACAGAAAGGAATCAGCTCGCGTTCGGCTTCACGGTGAGCCGGATTGTACTCGCACTGCAGTGACCGGAAGACCGCCTTGTGACGGCTTTCGGCTAGACAGACGCCGCGTACGAAGGACCAAGCCGGAACCTGCGCGGTGCCGACATAGAGCGCCTTGCCGGAGCGGACGATGGCGTCGAATGCGTCGACGAGTTCCTCAAGATCGATCGTGGGATCCCAGATGTGCGTCTGGAACAGGTCGACGTGGTCGGTCTTCAGCCTGCGCAGGGAGGCGTCGAGGGCCTCGAAGAGGTGCTTGCGGGAGAATCCGCGCCCGTTCACATGCTTCGACATCGGATTGCCGGCCTTCGTTGCCAGCACGATCTCGTCGCGCCTGACCTGCTCCCACAGGACGTTGCCAAGGATCGTCTCGCTCGCGCCCGCCGAATAGAAGTCGCAGGTGTCGATCAGGTTGATGCCGCTTTCGAGTGCCTTGCGGATGACGGGCGTGGCCTCTTCCTGCTCGAGAACCCAGGGGCGCCAGCTTTTGTCGCCAAAGCTCATGGCGCCAAGGCCGATGCGAGAAACCATCACGTTGGTTCGCCCGAAACGCGTAAATTCCATGCCCGTCCAGCCCCTTGCTCGCTCATTCTAATTAGGTATACCATCAGACAAAAGGAGCTGGCTAGTGTCTCAGTCTGAGGGAATCTTCGAAAGTCGCGGCGGTATGTCGATCCGGTATCGCCGTGAGGGCGCAGGCGATCCCGTAGTCCTCGTGCATGGCGTCGGCGCTAATCTCGAAAGCTGGGATGCCATCGCCGAGCGGCTCGCTTCGCACTACACCGTCCTGCGCGCCGACCTGCGAGGACACGGGAAGTCCGGCCGCATGACCGACTGCGAGATGTCCGACTTCGTGTCTGACGTCTTTGCGCTGGCAGATCATCAGGGCCTGACCAATTTCGCGCTTGTAGGTTTTTCCTTAGGCGGGCTAATCGCCCAGTGCTGCGCGCTCGAGGCGCCCGACCGACTGACTAAACTCGTTCTGATCAGCACGGTGGCTCAGCGCACGCCCGAGGAACGGACGCGCGTCATCGAGCGCACAAAACTGCTCGCTAGTGACGGCGTCCGTGCCGTCACGGGAGCCGCGGCCGAACGCTGGTTTACGCCCGAGTTCAAGGCGAGGAACCCCGAGCGGGTAGCGCAGCGCTTGGAAGAACTCGCCGCCAACGATCCGAAATCCTATCTGGCCGCCTATCGCGTCTTCGGCCTTGCGGATGAAGGGCTTCCGCTGAGCGACATCCGGACGCCGACCTTCATCATGACGGGCGAGGACGATCCGGGCTCGAACCCGCGCATGTCACGCCTCCTGCACGAAGAGATCAAGGGCTCGAAGGTCGAGATCCTGCCGGGTCTTCGGCACAGCGTCCTGCTCGAGACGCCCGACCTTGTTGCCGATCGCATCGAGAGATTTCTAGCTCAGTAGCGATTTCCCGACAGCCACGCAGCGCCAATTTAACGAGGACGACCGATGAAAGATCTCATTCGAAAGTTTGCCGTGTCCAGCGAGGAGGTTCTGATCGAGGGCGGCCGGGCGGTCTCGAAACCGTACCGCACCAGCGTGGTGGCCGCCGTGATCCGAAACCCATGGGCCGGCCGCGGCTTCGTGGAAGATCTGCAGCCGGAGATCATGTCGATCGCGCCGGAACTGGGTGCGAAGATGGTGCCGCGCCTGCTCGAGGCGATCGGCGGCGCCGAGGCAGTCGAGGCCTACGGCAAGGCTGCGGTTGTCGGCGTTTCGGGTGAGGTCGAGCATGCCTCGGCGTTGATCCATACGCTGCGCTTCGGAAACGCGCTCCGCGAAGCCGTAAAGGGCGTTTCCTACCTCAACTTCACCAACAAGCGCGCAGGGCCCGGCACGTCCATCGATGTGCCGCTCACCCACATCAACACGCTGGGGAAGCGCTCGCATTTCCTCACGGCTTCGATCGTCATCCCCGATGCGCCGGGCGCGGACGAGCTTGTCATCGCGATCGGCGCGGCGACCAGCGGCAGGCCGCATGCCAGGATTGGCGACCGCTACGAGGACATGAAGGCCATGGGCGTCGATCAAACGAACACCAAAGTGCCCGCCTAGTCGGCAGCAGTTGCCGCCAGAAGGTGTGCCCAGCCAGCGTCCCTACAACGGTCTCGTTTGGCCGGTAGAGGTGGTGCGCCTGAAGCGGTGACATCAGTTATGGCAAGGTCGCGGCTTTGGGTCTGGCTTGCATCGGGGCAGTGAAGCCTTTGAACCTCTTCGCGCTTAAAACATTCGAGAACTAACGCTGGGAAAAGCGTCGTGCCATTGATGGCGATCATGTGGGTTGCCGCCTAGGCTCAGGACCTATTAATCGGGCTTGAGATGTGATTCACGGTGTCCGGGAGGATGCCGTGATGGGTGATTTGTTTCTGCTGAGCGAGCGCCAGATGGCGCGGATCGCGCCGCATTTCCCGCTTTCGCATAGGGTTCCTCGGGTCGATGACCGGCGCGTCGTGAGCGGCATCGTCTACGTGATCCGCAACGGCCTGCAGTGGAAGGACGCGCCCAAGGACTATGGTCCCCACAAGACGCTCTACAACCGTTTCATTCGCTGGAGCCGGCTCGGTGTCTTCGACCAGATATTCGCCGGGCTTGCCGGCGAAGGGCCCAAGCCGGAGCGCAGCCGTCCTAGTCGAAACTTGTCAACAGACAACCTAACGACGGCGGCCGACTTTCACTTGCATTGCGGGTGTGTGTAGGGGCGGTCGAGGCGGCGGCCGGAAAACTGAACGTCCGTTATATGGAGGCGAGCGAAGGGCAGATATTGGCGCATCTCGCCCCGCGGGGGCTCCTCGGCACACTGATCGCCCGGGTGGCGCTACACCATGGCGCAAATTGCTTCGCTCGATGGGATTCCGGTATGGTGCCGCAAGCTCGTCCGCGCCTCAGTCACGTTGCTGGATTGGGATCGTCCGAAGGGGGCGAAATTGCCGGTTAGCCGTTTTCATGACCTGCGCTTCCAGCCGCACCCCAATTTTCCGGGAGCGGCTGAGGTCTTTGCCCGCATGCAGACGGCACCGAAATTCGTCTTTTCGCGTGATGTGATCGAGTGGCTCGAGGAGCATTCTGGCGACTACACCCATGCGGTGGCTATTGCGATTGGCGCAGGCCGCACCAAGCTTCCTTACGAGACGATGCTGGTCGAATGGGAGGAAGGACCGGATCATCGCTTGTTCTGGCTGATTAAGGAGGCGGCACCGAACAGCTATCGCGTATGGTGGGCCATCCATTTTCCCCGCTCTAGTCGCAATCTTGTCTTCGGTCATCCTTTTACCGCTTCGTTCCTCCCGAGCGGCGAAGCCGTAGTTCAGCGATACGATGGCCCGCCAACAACCTCGGCGCACTTGCCCTCTTTCATCGACCCTCATACCGCCCAACGGCAGGAATAGCTCTCTGCCTCGCCATGACGCTGCATGTGCGCGGCATCAGCACCCGACCGCCCGCGCCGGTCAGTCCGAAGCTCGATGCCGCACGGATCAAGAAAGGAAAGCCGCCGATCACCAAGGATTACGTCACCGTGCATATCGGTTACGTCACCGATCGGCAGGGCAAACAACACGACTACGCAGAAGGCCGAGGCCACGTTAAGCCGCATTTGCGCTGCGGACATTACAAGAACCAAGCCGTCGGCACGGGTCGGCTCGATCGCAAGAGAATCTGGATCGAGTCCTATCTGGTCAACTACGGCCCCGGCACGACGATCGATCCGCCGCCGCAATATCTCGTCGTCCCCTAAACCACCCCCGGCGAAGGAAAACATGGCGCCTCGCTATTGGATTCGCCGATCCCATCGGGGGCGCTCCGCCAAATAGTGCGGCTCTCATGCCGTGAGGGCGGCGCTCAGGCCGTTGGCGCTCGCCCGTCCACCCTTCATCTTCACTCGGACGCGACGCGGGGTGACAACAGACTTGATGGAGCGCTGGTCGCCACGGGCCGGAGTGTCGATGCGGCGACGTGATGCGTTGCCGTTGTGAGATGCGGAGCCGGACGATATCGCCAACGCGGTCGCCTTCCTGCTCGACGCCCGCAGCGGCTTCGTGACCAGGCAGACGGTCTATGTCTGCGGCGGCATGACCATTGGTGCGGCCTGAAGCTGAGTTCTTGGCTTGAGCGGACTTGGTCGCAAGTTCGCGCCTTCCATTGGAATAACGAATGTCGGCTTTCCGGCAGATGCTTGAGGTCTGGTTTTGGCGCGTGTCGTACGTCGCGTCAGCACGCGGCCGCCTGACCCGTCCAGCGCCGGAACAGCACGCTGGCGTTGACGCCGCCGAAGCCGAAACCGTTGGCAATCGCGTAGTCCGTCGCCACCGGCCGGGCCGCGTGTCTGACGAAGTCGATGCCGTCGCCGCCAGGATCGGGCGTATCGAGATTGAGCGTCGGCGGAGCCAGCTGATGCTGGAGCGCCAGGATGGCGAAGATCGCGCCGAGGCCGCCGGTGGCGCCAAGCAGGTGTCCAGTGGCCGACTTTGTCGCGCTGACGGCGATTTCGCCGTCTGAGCCGAACAATGCCTTGACCGCGGCGAGCTCACCGAGATCGCCGACCGGGGTCGAGGTGGCGTGGGCGTTAAGATGGCCGATCTCGCGCGGAGTAATCCCCGCCTGGGCGATTGCGATCTCCATGGCCCGGCGGGCCCCATTGCCGTCCTCGGGACCGGATGTGATGTGGTGCGCGTCAGAGGTCGTACCGTAGCCCACGAGCTCGGCGAGCGGCGTGGCGCCGCGCGCCAGAGCATGTTCCAGTTCCTCGATCACCAGCATGCCGGCTCCCTCGCCCATGACGAAGCCGTCGCGGGCTGTGTCGAACGGGCGCGAGGCCTCGGCAGGCCTGTCGTTGAAGCCGGTCGACAAAGAGCGTGCAGCGGCAAAGCCGCCGAGGCTGACAATGTTCATGCAGGCTTCCGTGCCGCCGCACACGGCGACGTCGGCTTCTCCTGCGCGGATCAGACGAGCCGCATCCCCGATCGCCTGGATCCCGGCCGCGCAAGCCGTTACGGGCGCACCGAGAGGACCCTTGAATTCGTGGCGGATGGAGATGTGCCCCGCCGCGAGGTTCACCAGGAAGGATGGGATCGTGAACGGCGACATCCGGCGCACGCCCCGGGTATCGACGGTGCGCACCGCTTCAGTTATCGCCGGGAATCCGCCGATGCCCGACGCTATGATCGTTGCCGTGCGCAAGCGCCCGGATTCCTCGTCGGGCTTCCAGTTGGCCTGCGCAAGTGCCTCGTCTGCCGCCGCCAGCGCAAAGATGATGAACCGGTCGACCTTCCGCTGGTCTTTCGGCGGCAGCACGGCGTCGGGATCGAAGCCTGCCTCGGGTTCCTCCTGCCTTGAAGGCACGACGCCTCCAACCTTGGCCGAGAGATCGCCGACCATCTCGTCAGGGAGCCTGCGGATTCCCGACCGACCCTCCAGCAGGCGCGCCCAGCTTGGCGCGACACCGGCCGCCAGCGGGGTCACCGCACCCAGCCCTGTGGCAACAATCCGTCTCATATCAGCCTCCAGTAGGTTCCGGCTCGCCCGCTGGGCGCCGTCCGGCTCCGCCGCAGGAAAACGGGGAGGAATGCGGCGATTGCCAGAACGACTGCCATGGTCAGGACGGCGGCAAGGGACGCAGGCGGTGAAAACGGCAGCGAGCTGGCGACGAACGCGCCGATCGCGGCGCAGCTCATCTGCAGGAATCCGAGCAGCGAGGACGCCGACCCTGCCTGCCGACCGAAGGGATGGAGCGCGATGGCCGTGCCGAGCGGATTGATCAGCCCCATGCCGAAAAGATAGAGGACAATGGCCGACGTGAAGGTTGTGAAGCTCGGCCATGCGGCGAACCCGAACATGGCGAAACCGCCAGCGAGTGCGACGATGAGGCCCAGCAGGCCGACCCCGCGGTCACCGTGACGGCGTGCCAGGCGCGGCGCCAGGAAGCCGGCGGCAAACACGACCAGAACCGTCGCCGCAAAAGACAGGCCGAGCTGAATAGCGCTGAGACCCAGTGTGTTCATCAGCACGCCCGGCGCAGCCGCGAAGAAGCTGTACAGCCCGCCGATGACGAAGCTCACCGCCAGGGCGGGCAGCAGAAACCGCTGATCGGCCGCGAGGTCCCGGTAAGTCGATGCCACCGACGAAAACGCCAGCGGCGTCCGACGCTCGACAGCGTGGGTCTCGCCGACGCTGGCGACATAATGCCAGGCGAGCGCGAGACCGAAGACGGCAACCACGACAAACAACACCCGCCAGCCGAAGGCGCCGGATAGAACGCCTCCGAACAGCGGCGAGAACCCCGGCGCCACCGCTCCCGCGATCATGGTCAGTGCCAAAGCCCGTCCCAAGGCTACGCCATCGAAGAGGTCACGGGCTATGGCACGCGCAAGGACCGATGCCGCGCAGGCTCCGAGCGCCTGAACGATCCGGCCCAGCAACAGCATGGACAGATCGCCTGCGAGGGCGCTGATGGTGCTACCCGCGGCGAAGACGATCAGACCGCCAAGCACCAGGGGCTTGCGGCCAAACCGGTCCGCGAGCGGCCCCACGAACAACTGCCCGATCGCGAAGGCGATGAAGAAGCTGCTGAGCAGGAGGCCGAGTTCTGGCGAGGAAATCGCCAACTCCGAGCCAATCTGCGGAAAGGCCGGCAGGATGATGTTGGTGGCGAGCGCGCCAAGCGCTGCGAGTCCAGCAAGCAGGAACAGGATCCCGCCGTTTAGCCGCTTCCCCGAGGGCGTGGTCGTTGGGCTATCCAGCACGGGCCCGGTATCCGGAGCACCTGTGCTGCGATCCTCGGCGGACGACATCGTCATTGGCGCCGGCTCGGAGGTGCATCGCCCACAGACGACTGTGCCAGCACGCTTTCGGCGGCCGCTTCCAGAAAACGCTCTGACATCCGCTCATCATTGACGGCGCGGGACAGGAGCACCGCTCCCACCATTGTCGAGAGAATAGCCATGGCTTTGTTGTCTGGCGCATCACCGTCGGCCGTCCCGACCCATGGACCCAGCATCTGCAGATATTCTTCGATCCCGGCCTCAAAAGCCGCCTTCACGGCTGGACCCTGCCGGGCCGCATCGGAACCCAACGCGACGACCGGACAACCATCCATCTTCTCGGCGCAGTGGCCCATGCTGAGATAGAAATCGACAACTGCCGCCAACGGATGATCAGGCCTGGACCGGGCCGCATCCGACCAACGTTCCGAGGCGCTCTCCAGCGCGCGCCTGGACGCCTGCGCTGCCAGATCATTCTTGGATTCGAACTGCTTGTAGAAGGCGCCCTGCGTCAGACCGGCGCCGGCCATCAGATCCTTCAGCCCGATGCCGTCGAACCCGTGCTCCCGGAACAGGCGGCTGGCCACGTCGATGACCGTTTGCCGATTTTCCTCGGCCTGCTGCCGCGTGACACGCATGGGGACCTCCAATATTAGATTGCGTTCGTAATCCATACAGCCTATAGCTGTCGAATGCAATCTAATTGGCTGAGATCGATGAGCAAGAAAAAGAAGTCGGGGATCGTCGTGGGTGGCGCCGTGCTGGCGGCGGCGGCCGGCGCGGCATTCGTGACCCTGTCGGCGCGTCCGCAGAGCGCGTCAGCGGTCGGCGACCCCCGGCAGAATGCTCCGATCGTCAGGCTGGTGAACCCGACGCCTGTCATCGATGCCGAACGCCGCTTTACGGGTGTGATCGCTGCCCGCGTCCAGAGCAATCTGGGCTTCCGCGTTTCCGGGAAGATCGTCGAACGGTTCGTGAATGTGGGCCATTCCGTAGCTGCCGGTCAGAAGCTGATGCGGATCGATGAAACCGACCTGCAGCTCGCGCTGGCCGCCAAACGCAATGCGACCGCAGCGGCGCGCGCGGTTCTGGTTCAGGCGCGGGCCGACGAGAAGCGCTATGCCGTTCTGGTCAAGGACGGGTTCGCGGCGAGCCCTCAACGCTATGAACAAGCCAAAGCGGCCCTGGATACCGCCGCGGCGCAGCTTGCCGCAGCCGAAGCCGACGAGAAGGTCGCCGAAAACAGCTCAGGCTACTCGGTACTGGTCGCTGACGCCGATGGAACTGTCGTTGAAACGCTCGGTGAGCCGGGTCAGGTCGTGACCGCCGGACAAACCGTCGTTCGGCTGGCCCAGGCCGGCCCGCGTGAAGCGGTCGTCGCCCTCCCCGAGACCATCAGGCCGGCGATTGGCTCGGCGGCGGTGGCCAGCCTCTACGGCGCCGATGCACGCTATGACGCCACCCTCCGGCAGTTGTCGGATTCCGCGGATCCGCAAACCCGAACCTACGAAGCGCGGTATGTGCTCGATGGCGAGACCGCGACGGCTCCGCTCGGCGCAACCGTGACCATCAGGCTGGCTAATCAAGCGAGCCAGCCGGAAATGGAAGTGCCGCTCGGTGCGGTGCTGGACGACGGTCAGAAGACCGGTGTCTGGTTGCTGGACGCTGCCTCCTCGACCGTGAGGTTCCAACCGGTCACGCTGATGCGGGTGACCAGCGAAACCGCCGTGATCTCAGGATTAGGCGCTGGCGAGCCGGTGGTGTCGCTGGGGGCTCACCTCCTGCAGGACGGCGCACGCGTCCGGACAGCGTCGCAGATCAAGGCCAGCAAATGAGCCTGAACCTGTCGGCAATAGCCGTTCGCGAACGGGCCGTTACCCTCTTCTCGATCATCCTGCTGGTCGCCGCTGGCATCTACGCCTTCTTCATGCTCGGCCGGGCGGAAGATCCGAGCTTCACCATCAAGACGCTGACGGTCACGACCGTGTGGCCGGGCGCGACCGCGCGTGAAATGCAGGACCTGGTCGCGGAACCGCTGGAGAAGCGCATCCAGGAACTGACCTGGTACGACCGCGTCGAGACGACCACCCGGCCGGGCTACGCCTATTTGACGGTCACGCTGAAGGACAGCACGCCACCTGGCGCCGTTGAGGAAGAGTTCTATCAGGCCCGCAAAAAGCTCGGGGACGAGGCCCGCAACCTGCCGCCCGGCGTTCTCGGTCCCTTCGTCAACGATGAATATTCGGATGTGAGCTTTGCCCTGTATGCCCTGAAAGCCAAGGGCATGCCGATGCGCGAACTCGCAAGACAGGCGGAAGTGATCCGACAGGCCCTCCTGCACGTCCCCGGGGTCAAAAAGATCAACATCCTCGGCGAACGCCCCGAGCAGATCTTTGTCGAGTTTTCGTTTGCAAAGCTCGCCACGCTCGGCGTGTCGGCACAGGACATCATCACGGCGCTGCAGCGGCAGAACATCGTGACGCCCGCAGGTTCGATCGACACGAACGGGCCGCAGATGTTCCTTCGGGTCGATGGCGCCTACGCAGGCCTGAAAACGATCGCGGACACGCCGATCGCCGCCGCCGGCAGAACCCTCAAGCTCTCCGATATCGCCGAAATCCGACGCGGCTATCAGGATCCCCCGACGTATTTGATCCGGCGGCAGGGTGAGCCCACAATCCTGGTCGCGGCGGTCATGCAGGCCGGTTGGGACGGCCTCGCGCTGGGCAAAGCGCTTGAAAAGAAGACAACGGAGATCGCGGGGACACTCCCGCTGGGCATGACGCTCGACAAGGTCAGTGATCAGGCCGTCAACATCGAAGCCGCGGTCAGCGAATTCATGCTCAAGTTCGCCATGGCGCTTGGTGTCGTGCTGTTCGTGAGCCTGGTCGCCCTGGGCTGGCGCGTCGGCATCGTCGTCGCGCTTGCGGTGCCGCTGACCCTGGCCGTCGTCTTCCTGATCATGCTGGAAACCGGCCGCTTCTTCGACCGCATCACGCTCGGCGCGCTGATCCTGGCGCTGGGCCTGCTGGTCGACGACGCCATCATCGCCATCGAGGTGATGGTGGTGAAAATGGAAGAGGGCATGGACCGCATCAAGGCGGCTGCCTATGCCTGGAGCCATACCGCGGCCCCGATGCTGTCGGGCACGCTGGTGACGATCGCCGGGTTCCTGCCGGTCGGATTCGCCCGCTCGACCGCCGGCGAATATGCCGGCAACATCTTCTGGGTCGTGGGCTTTGCCCTGATCGTCTCCTGGATCGTGGCGGTGGTGTTCACGCCCTATCTCGGCGTCAAAATGCTGCCCGACATCAAATCAATCCCGGGCGGCACGCACGCGATCTACGATACGCCCAATTATCGGCGTCTGAGACGGCTCATCACCACCGCCGTGCGCTACAAGTTAATGACCTGCGCCATCGTCGTCGTCGCGTTTGTGCTTTCGGGCATCGGGATGGCCGGCGTCAAACAGCAGTTCTTCCCGACATCGGACCGCCCCGAAGTGCTGGTGGAGGTGCGTCTGCCGGAAGGCACCAGCATCGAAACGACGACGGCCGCGGTGCGAAAACTTGAAAGCTGGCTGGGTAGCCAGCCCGAGGCGACTATCGTCACGAGCTACGTCGGCCAGGGTGCACCGCGCTTCTTCTTTGCGATGGCGCCGGAACTGCCGGATCCCGCGTTCGCAAAGATTGTCGTGCTGACGCCCAACGCCGAGAAGCGCGAAGTTCTGAAGCATCGGCTGCGGGACGCCATTGCAGAAGGCCTTGCGCCCGAAGCGTTCGTGCGCGTCACCCAGCTGGTCTTCGGACCCTATACGCCGTTCCCGGTCGAGTTCCGCGTCATGGGACCCGATGCGGCTGAACTGTACGCCATCTCCGGAAAGGCTCTGGAGATTATGCGGGGCGTCGCCGACGTCCGGCAGGCCAATCGCGACTGGGGCAATCGCACGCCCGTTCTGCGCTTCGTGCCGGACCAGGACCGCCTGAACCTCATCGGGCTATCGCCGGCCGCGGTGGGCCAGCAGCTTCAGTTCCTCCTGACTGGCGTCGCCGTCACCCAGGTCCGCGAGGACATCCGGAATGTGCCGGTGGTGGCGCGCAGTGCCGGCCCCGAGCGGCTGGACCCGGCGCGGCTTGCGGACTTTTCGCTGATGAGCCGCGATGGCCGCCAGATCCCGCTCGACCAAATCGGCCATTCCGAAATCCGACTTGAAGAGCCCATTCTGAAACGCCGGGACCGGACGCCCGTCATCACGATCCACGCCGACATCAACGAGGCCACCCAGCCCCCAGAGGTTTCCAAGCAGATCATGACGGCCCTCCAGCCACTTATTGCGTCGCTGCCGGCGGGCTATCGCATTGAGATGGGTGGATCGATCGAGGAGGCGACCAAAGCCAACACCGCACTGGGCAAGGTCTTCCCGGTGATGATTGCCGCCACCCTGATCGTGATTATGCTTCAGGTGCGCTCGTTTTCGATGATGGCAATGGTGGTGCTGACGGCGCCTCTGGGCGTGATCGGCGTCGTGCCGACCTTGCTGCTCTTCAATCAGCCGTTCGGGTTCAACGCTATCCTCGGCCTGATCGGCCTGGCTGGCATCCTGATGCGCAATACGCTGATCCTGACAGATCAGATCCAGGAAAATCGCGCGGCAGGCCTCGATGATTATAACGCCGTCATCGAAGCCACGGTACAACGCACAAGACCGGTCATCCTGACCGCGCTGGCCGCCGTCCTGGCCTTCATTCCCCTCACCCATTCCGTGTTCTGGGGATCGATGGCCTATACCCTGATCGGCGGCACCGCCGTCGGCACCGTTCCCGCGCTCTATGTCGCCTGGTTCCGGATCAAGCCGACCGTGGCTACGAAACATGAGGTTTCGCTGGAGGAACCAGCACTGCGACCAGCAGTGGCTGCCCAGTAAGTATCCGATTTGGAAAGAGATCGTTAGGGTTCTGAGCCGCCATAGTGGCCCCGACCGTCAGGGTCCGCTTTCTGGAAGGCATAAATGTCCGCAGTTGGCGCATGGCGTATGTATCCGCAGTTGGCGCATGGCGCATGTAGCAGAGGCGCGGGGCGCTTAGCGCAGGTAGTGGATATGCGGCCTTCGATCATGCGGAGATGTCTCGACGCGGGCCTCGATTGAAAAGACATCGCGCAAAAGGGCTTCGGTAATCACGACGTCCGGAGAATCGGATGCTACGATCTTTCCCTGCTGCATGACGATGACCGCGTCGCAGAACATCGCTGCGTGATTGAGATCATGCAGGGCGACGACGCTGGTGATCGGCAGGCTCGCGAGAGCTCAGCGCCCAGATCTGGCGCTGGATGTCGAGATGCTTGAACCTCAGAATCAATGGCCATAAGCGATAGTCAAAGCAGTTGATTCTCGCCATTCTTGACGAGGCGAGTCCGAGATTCCAGGAGAGAAAGATGTCCGAAGAGAACGAAAACCTGATCGGTCTCGTCGCCGATATCGTGTCGGCTTACGTTTCTAATAACAGTGTGCCTACGGCTGACCTTCCCGGTCTAATTGCCACCACTCATGCGGCGATCTCTGGCCTCGGCACCTCGCCCGCGACCGTCGCCGAGGAGCGGCCGACCCCGGCGGTTTCGATCAAGAAGTCGATCACACCTGACTTCCTGATCTGCCTGGAGGACGGCAAGAAGTTCAAGTCGCTGAAGCGACACCTCCGCACCGCCTACGGTATGACGCCAGAGGAATACCGTGCGCGCTGGGGTTTGCCGCCTGACTACCCGATGGTTGCTCCCGCTTATGCCGAAGCTCGCTCGACCCTGGCCAAGAAGATGGGCTTGGGCCAGCAGCGGCGGAAAGCGCCCGTCCGCGGCAAGACTACCAAAGCGCACTGATCGCCGCGATCTTCATCGAACTAGCTGGAGGGAAACATGACCAAGAATGAACTGATTGCTGCAATCGCCGAAGACGCAGCCAAATCGAAGGCCGACGTGTCGGCTGTGCTCGCCTCGCTTGCAGGCGTGGTTTCGAAGACGCTGAAGTCCGGCGGAGATGTAACCTTCGGCGGCGTTGGCAAGCTGTCCTCGGCTAAGCGCGAGGCGCGACAGGCCCGCAATCCTTCGACCCGCGCCATGATTGACGTGCCCGCAAAGACTGTCGTGAAGTTCAAGGTCTCAAAGGAGCTGGCTGACACTGTCGCCTGAGTAGGGCCTCGAACAGATCGGATGGCATGATGTCAGGACCCTCCGATCTGCTCGGGCTTTGAACGGGGAGGGGCCTGCTGGTCGTATCAGTACAGCGGTGCTCCAAAGCATCTGCGGAAAGCCCCAGCATCATCCGCATCAGGAAAACTGACGCGGATTCGCCTATGATATGGCTCCCAGAGGATGCAAGCCTGATGCGATGAGCCATAGCCCAATATCGCAGAGGCGCTCGTTCAGCGTGGCTGCGTCGAGGGGAAGGTCGACATCGAAGGCTCCCTTCGGTCCAGCACGGGTATTCACGGCGTCGACAGCCTGCTGCACACTCGTCCTCCTGCCTTTTCAGGGTCTGTGACCGCGCAAATGCCGAGCGCGGTCTCTTAGCTGCGTGCGGCGGTTGCTGTCGTGTGGGGTGAGTAGAGGTAAGCTTGGGCTCTGCGCGAGGTTAAGGCTGATGCCGTTTGCACTGACAACGAATCACGTCCGGGCCGGCTCTGGGTGCGAGATTAGATCTCGACATACTATATGATAGTAATTCAATTTTTTGAAGAAACGAATGATGCCTGAACGGACATGTATTACTACAAGAATTTCATTTTTAGCTTAGGCACGGCGTGAATATGCTAGGGCCGTAATGTCCTATTTGCCTATCGAATCCAGCGTTTATCTCCAATGCGTGCGCCGAAATCGTGCCCGAACATAAGCAATTTATCGATGATGGGTTGATCGCTGGCGTTGACGAAAGCAAAGAGAGGGTATGACACGCTGATTGCAACGTTGACGCCTTTTTGTGGCCCCTCAAACGCAACCGCGATGGATTTCACCCCCTCGAATAGTTCCTGGTTCGACACTGCGTAGCCGCGCAGACGCGACATCGCGACCTCCCGCAGGAGATCATCGACGGACGCTACCGTATGTTCGGTCAGCGGCGCGGATGGGGCGCTGAAGAGACCGCGAATTTCGGCATCGCTTTTCAGCGCGAGCAGGGCCTTGCCCATGGCGGCCGCATAAGCCGGCAATCTGTGCCCAGGCTCGACAGTGAACTGGATCGGCTGCGAGCCCCGCGCTGTCTTGAGGACGACGATCTCGGCGCCCGACAGCACCCCAAGCCAGGCCGTGTGTTGGGTCTGGATTGCCAGCTCTTCGATTTCCTTTTGCGCCAGCTCCACCAGATCGAAATTCCGGTGGAAGCTGGCCGCGAGCTGCACGGCCAGAATGCCGGCCCGATAGCGCTGGGTCGCCGGGTCCTGCTCGAGCAGACCGCCGCCCGCCAGCGAAGCCAGCAGGCGCGAGGCGCTGCTGCGGGTGACTTTCAGGTGGCGGCTGGTGTCTCCGACCCGAAGCTCGCCGCCGGAGTCGACGAGCAGCCGGAGGGCGCTCACCGCCTTCTCGATCGATTTCATGAATACCCGGCTTCGCAGCTTGACGCAGGACAAATCCGCTGCGTACCATTAATAATCAACATGTTGCATAATACGCAACATTATTTGGATGTCAACAGGAGACACCAATGCAGGGCACCGGCGGCGCGCTAGTTTACGAGACCCTCAAGAGCCACGGGGTGACCTGCCTGTTCGGTATGGAGGACCCGATCCATGTGTTCCACGCCGTCGACCGGGCGTTCACGCGGATCGTGACAGTGCGCGACGAGAAGCATGCGGCGATTATGGCGCATGGCTATGCCCAAGTGACGGGCCGTCCCGGCGTCTGCGCCGCGACCTTCGGGCCCGGTGCCACCAATCTGATCACGGGTCTCCTGGAGGCACAGCGCTCGTCGGTGCCGGTGATCGCGCTGGTCCAGGACCATCCGCTGCGGCTCAAGAACAAAAACGCCAGCAGCGCGCTCGATCACGCCGTCGCGCTAGCGCCTTACGTCAAGGACGTGACGCGCATCGATACGCCCGAACAGGCCGCCGATGCCGTGCGGAAGGCGTTCCGCATCGCGACCTCCGGCCGCCCCGGCCCGGTCGTCCTGCTTTGCCCCGGCGACGTCATGGCTGCCGAGGCCGAGGCGCAAGTCTGGGCCGATCCCGCCTACACGCATTTCCCGGCCAACCGAGTGCGGGCGAGCCGCGAGTCGATCGAGAAGGCCGCCGAATTGCTGTCCGCGGCGCGGCGGCCTCTGATCATCGCCGGCGGCGGCTCGGTCATTTCCGGAGCATCAGAGGAAATCCGCATGCTGGCGGAGGTCTTCGATTGCCCGGTCGCCACGACGATGACAGGACGCGGCGCGATTGCCGATGCGCATCCGCTCGCGGCGGGACCGCTGGGTTCGACGACCGGTGGTCGCTACGGCCGGGGCCAGATCTCGAACACGCTCTTTGCCGAGGCCGACGTCGTGTTCGTGTTGGGCTCGCGCACCGGCCAGCTCTGCTACAGCGATTGGTCGCTGCCTAGGCCGGAAGCCAAGCTGATCCATCTCGACATCGACCCTGCCGAGGTCGGCCGCAACTTCGCGACCGAGATCGCGATGATCGGCGATGTCAGGGATACATTGCGGGACCTCCTGGCCCACTGCGCCGATCGCGGTTTGGCGCGCACGGATGGCGCGCCCACAAAGCGGATTGCCGAGCTGACCCAGGTCTGGAAGGCGGAGTTCGAGCCGGTCGCGACCTCAACGCAGAAGCCGATCAGGCCCGAGCGTCTGCTGGCCGAGATCTCGGCCCAGGTCGAGGACAAGACTCTGATCGTCACCGACGCCAGCTACATCACGGGCTGGGCGATGAGCCATATCGACGTGCCGCGCCCCGGCCGCTTCATCCTGTCGCCACGGGGAACCAGCGGCATCGGCTGGAGCCTGCCCGCAGCGATCGGCGCCAAGATGGCCGATCCGTCGCTCAAGGTGATGTGCCTGACTGGTGATGGCGCTTTCGGCTACGTCTTCAACGAGCTCGAAACGGCAGCTCGCTACGGCGTCGACGTCACCGTCGTCGTCTTCAACAACGGGACGCTTGCCTTCCAGCGGCATTGGGAGCTGAAGGTGATGGGCCGCTATCTCGAATGCGATTTCCTCGACATCGACTATTCGGAGGTCGGTCGCGCCCTGAAATGCAAGGGCGAGCGTATTACCGATCCCGAGACGATCGCCGCGAGGCTGAAGCAGGCGCTCGCGACCGACGCGCCCTATGTCATCGACGTCGTCATCGACCCCAACGCGACTGCGCCCATCGTAGGGTTCGAAAAGCTGCAGCTCGAACGCGATGCCGTCCACTGACGGGCGATCGCCTCACGAGAGCCGATCTGTTTTACAGCACCAACAAAAGGGGAAGACCATGCTGAGAACTATCGCCAATGCACTCGCCTCGGCCGCCGTCGCGGCGGTCGTCGCGTTCTCGTCCACGGGCGCCTCGGCCGGGCCGACGCTCGATCGGATTATCTCCGAGAAGAAGCTGGTGGTGGGCGTCGCGCCCTGGAACAAGTTCGTCCTGCTCAACCCCAAGACGAACCAGTATGAAGGCCTCATCGTCGACGATATCCGCAATCTCGAAGCGATGACGGGCATCAAGGTCGAACTCGTCAACACGACCTGGAGCGGTCTCGTGGCGGGTCTTCAGGCCGGCAAATGGGACGTCATCATGAGCGGCCTTGGAGCGACGCCCGAGCGGGCCACCGCCGTCGCGTTCGGAGAGGCCTTCGGCTATCTCTCCTCCACCGCCATGGTTCGCGCCGACAGCCCGGTGCGCTCCTTCGCGGACCTCGACAAGGAGGGCAACACCGTCTCCGTGGTTTCGGGCACGGCGGCCCAGCAATATGCCCAGCGCAGCTTCAAGAAGGCGAAGGTCACGCCGCTCTCCGACACAGGCGCGGCGGTGCTCGAGGTCATGCAGGGGCGGGCGACGGCCTATATCGGCGACTCCGTCTCGAACGAATTGCGCGCGCAGGAGCGGCCGACCGAGCTTCGCAATGTGAAGTTCTCCGCCGACCAGACGGAGTGGACCAGCATGAACCATGCGGTTCGTTATGCCGATCTCGACTTGCTCGTCTTCCTCGACACCTATGTTCGCGCGATGAAGCTGCGCGGCTGGTATCGCGGGCTCGCGGAGAAGTGGAACCTGCCGCCCGAGCTGGCTGTCGGCCCGCGCTAGTTGTCTAGTCCTGCGGGGGCGGATGCGCATCGACCCCGTCCCCGGCAGGCGGACTTGCCTTTGCTCGGATCACCGCTGATCGGGTTGGATCATGAATTACACGTTTCAATTCGGCGTTCTGACCGAATACGGCCCCTATCTTGCCGGCGGCCTGTGGCATGCGTGGTGGACGAGTTTCCCCAGCATCATCATCACGACCATTCTCGGCGTCGTGCTCGCGGCGATGAGCATGTCGCAGCGATGGCTGATGCGCGGGTTCTCCGTCGTCTTCGTCGACCTGTTCCGAACGCTTCCCGTCGTGGTCCTGCTAATCTGGATCCACTATGTCATGCCGATCCTGACGGGAATTTCCTTCTCGCCGACGACGAGCTCGATCATCGCTCTGTCGCTGAACGGCGCGGCGCTCGCCTGCGAGGCGTTTCGCGGCGGGCTGGAAGCCATTCCTGCAACGCAGTTGCAGGCGGCGCAGTCGCTTGGCTTCTCCCGCTGGAAGGTGATGCGCTACATCACCTTGCCGCAAGCCTTCTTCGCGACGCTGCCATCCCTGACCAATGTCCATATCACCGTGATCAAGAACGTGACCGTCACCGTTTTGATCGCCGTTCCCGAGGTGATGTTCCGGGCTCAGGAACTCACTGTGCAGTTCTTCCGTCCGCTGGAATTCTATACCGGAGCAGCCGTTCTCTATGTCGCGCTGATCTGGGGATATGCCCTTCTCATGCGGATGCTCGAAAGGCTTCAAAAATGGCAGCCGATCTGATGATGGTCTCGACGGTTCCCGCGGCGACGACGGCCGTCATCCGCATTCGCGACGTCCACAAATCCTATGGTGCGGTCAGCGTTCTCAACGGCATCTCGATCGACGTCGCGCAGGGCGAGGTTCTGGTGTTGTGTGGCCCCAGCGGTTGCGGGAAGAGCACGCTCCTGCGCTGCATCAACGGGCTGGAGACGATCCAGCGCGGCGGCATCTCGGTGGGCGGTCGCAATGTCGAGACGGCCAATACGAATACGCTGCAGCAGATCCGCCTCTCGACGGGGTTCGTCTTCCAGAACTTCAACCTGTTCCCGCATATGACGGCGCTCGACAACATCATCATCGCGCCGATGAAGATTCTTGGCGTCTCGCAACGCGAGGCGACGGAGCAGGGCAGGGCGCTGCTCGAACAGGTCGGCATGCAGGAGAAAGCGGATGTATATCCGTTCCAGCTCTCGGGCGGACAACGTCAGCGCGTCGCGATCGCCCGGGCGTTGGCGATGAAACCCTCGCTCATGCTGTTCGATGAGCCGACATCGGCGCTCGATCCGGAGATGCGCGAGGAGGTGCTCCAGGTCATCCGAAAGGTGCACCAGGAGCACAACATGACGATGGTCGTCGTGACCCATGAGATCGGCTTCGCCAAAAGCGTCGCCAGCCGCGCCATGCTGCTCGATGCGGGGCGCATCGTCGAAGAGGCGCCGGCACGGCGCTTCTTTGAGAATCCTACCGAAGAGCGCACGCGGCGCTTCCTGCGCGCTATCATCAACGATTGATGTGGTCGAGCGCCCCGCGCTCACCGACGGGCGTCCCGATCGAAACGAGCCGCTTAATGCTTCACAGGATGTCCAGCTTGATTTCCAACGTGTCGTTCGCCGTGATGCGAGCCTCGCCCCTGCCGGTGATCGGGCGCGTGCCGTAGTCGCCAAGGAGTGCACGCAATCCGACGGCGTTGAAGCCGGTCGTGTTGATCGTCGCTTGGCTCACGGTCGTTTGGGCCAGCGGCGTCGAGATGTCGTTCCGAGACTGCGAGGTCACACCGTGTGCGAGCTCGCCCGACGTATTGATGGTGATGTCGGTGGCAGTGGTCGTCGCTGCGAACTGGGCTCCGGTCTGCTCCGTCACCGCAGCGGTCTCCTGAAATTTGCATGCGGGTACGACCGCGTTCGTGCAAACTGCACGAGGCAGCCGCGCGCAGGCCCATGCTCGCCCTTGCCAAGGCGACGCATGCTGCCGTCGATCTCTGGTCGAGTGGTCAGGCTCTCACCTTCGGAGTGACTGAGGAATCCGAGCGAGCGGTGGCCGAAACGATCAATCCTGCTGCTTGAGCAGCGCTGGAATTCGCTAGGTCGTGCCGTCGGCAGTGCCTATGATTGTTCGATCATGCCGTTTTCGTCGCTGAGTGATCCTGTCGATGTCGCCCGTGCCCAGGGCGCTCTCGACACGGTGTGGAGCGAGATCCGGTTCGGTATTCCCGACGCGACCAGGAGCCGGAGAGCGCGCGCCTTGCCAATATCGTGGCTTGTGTGGCCCATGTCGCGCTGGATGAGGCAGATCTGGTTCGTCGCACCTTGGAGCGATATCGGAGAAAAAGCCGATTAGCCGTGCCGTATTGAGGAAGCGATCCTCGGATCGGAGAATGCTGAAGGACGTCCTCCATGCCTCCTAATATCAAGAATCCGGAGGTCGATAAGCTGACCAGGGAACCCGACAGTTTTTCCGCGACCTCCAAAGGAGAAGCAGACAAATCCGCGAACGAGCAGAAAACTGCCCAAAAGGGCAGTCGGTCGATGCGCGATCGAATGTCGAAATCCCTCGCCATGGCGCGGGCTGCAGGGCTATTTGCGCCCGGCGATCACAAGCGCGAAACCGATGAGATGTGGAGCGACGACGCATGCTGTTCGCCGAAGCGACCGTAAGCGATCATGACAATCGATTGATCGTCGAGATCGGTCCTGTGAAACACGACCGCGGGGATTGCGCGCTGCTGGATGATCTGGCCTGACTTGCGCCCCAGCAGTAGCTCGAAGCATTTAGAGGTATCCCGCTGCTCCAAGGCGACTGGCACGCGGGGCACGGTCGCTCGCTAGCATGGAGAACGTCGTCCCAGGAGTAGAGGGTGGTCCGTGATAACGAAAGCAACAAGGGCTCAGCCTTGAAGAGCAATTCAAGCCAGTTTGACCTCTTCGATGATGCGCCTGGCCATCGGGAAACGCCGAGAGCTACGCCGCGCAAGCGGAAATTGGATAGTCCATCCAATCCGCCCGGCTGGGATGACGAGGAGGCCGCACAACGGCTGGAGCAGGGCGGTCGCTACAGAATCCTGCGCAAGCTCGTGGCGCGTCCGATCATCCCGCGCGCGGAGAGCGCATTTCCGAACCTTGCGGTTTTGATGGATACGGAGACGACAGGGCTCAATCACGTCAAGGACGAGATCATCGAAATTGGCGCCGTCGCTTTCACCTATGACGACGAGGGAGCGATCGGCGACGTCGTGGGCATCTACAGTGGCCTGCGCCAACCGTCGGAGCCGATCCCGGCGGAAATCACACGGCTGACCGGCATCACCGACGATATGGTCGCTGGTCGCGAGATCGATGTGGCAGCGTTGGATGCGCTGATCGAGCCCGCGGATCTCGTCATCGCCCATAATGCCGCATTCGACCGCCCGTTCTGCGAAAAGCTCTCTCCGACCTTCGCGTCGAAAGCCTGGGGCTGTTCGGTCAGAGAGATCCCTTGGGCGGATCTTGGCTTCGAGGGAAACAAGCTCGGCTACCTCGTTGGCCAATCCGGGCTGTTCCATGAGGGCCACCGCGCGACAGATGATTGCAACGCCTTGTTGGAAGTCCTGGCGAGGCCGGTGGGAGAGGGTGGGTCGAGTCCCTTTCTCGAACTCTTGCGATCGAGCGAGCGCAGCCGCGTTTGCATCTACGCTGAGAATGCGCCTTTCGACATGAAGGATCACCTTAAGGGCAGGGGGTATCGCTGGTCGGACGGCAGCGACGGCAAGCCGCGAGCCTGGTGGATCGAGATCGATGACGAGCTCCAGGAAGAGGAATTTCGCTATCTCCGTACCGAAATCTATTGCTGGGAGGATGCAGAGCCGCTGACGATCCGGCTCACAGCCTTTGATCGTTATCGCGCGTAGCGAGCGCTCGTGGTTGGCGGTGCGAGGTCCGCCCGCGGAACGTGCCGGATTGGCAGGTAGCGAGGTCGAGGCCGCAGAACTTCAGGAACTGGCGGTGATGGCCGAACCGCCGCAGGTCTCCGGCTTCGGCCAGGATTGTCAGAGCGTTGATCGGTCCGATTCCCGGGATCCGCCGCAGCAACCGGTAGTCGGGATGATCGGCCAGCGTGACCTGAGCGATCTCTTCGATCCGATTGCGCTCCCGGATCAGGCCCGAGCCTGGGCAATAATCATCCGGAACATCGTGATCGCCGCGCTTTCCTCCGGCACGGGCAACGCGATCGATGAGCAAGCCGTCTCGTAGATATCGTTGATCAGCCGAGCCTTGGATACTTTGCGGCCGACCAGAGACCAGGCCTCGGCCACGAACTCTTCCCCTTCCAGTGCGGTGATGCTGCCGGGTGTCGGGAAGCGCTCGATCAGTGCCAGGAACCAATCCGAGCGGCTATTGCCGGCGAAGCGGCCGATCTCCGGAAAGTACAGCGGCAGGTAATGCGTCAGGATGCGGTGCCAGGTCTGCGTCTTGGCCTTCGAAATCGTCTTGTGCGTCTTCGACAACTCCTGGAGATCGTTGATGCCGGCGGCCAACGGGTCGACATAGGCCTGCGTGGCACCGATCCGCAGCATGTGCAGGATGACCTGGGCGTCCTTAGGATCGTTCTTGTCCCAACCGTTGTGTAGCACAAAATGCTGCTCGAATTGGTTCGCCAGGATCCCGTGTGCCGGCGGCTGATGACCGCGCCTGGCGTCGGGGCGGTCGTCATCGGAGCGCTCGAGCCAAACGCGCCTCTATCGCGTCAAGAGTGGACCCGACCGATCGCGGATCGCCTGAAGATCCACGGCCTGGGCTACCGTATCTATTCGCCTCGTTTCGACGTGTTGCGCCGCAAATCGTTAATCATGCGGTCGAGCAGATCCAGTGCTTCAAAAGCAGATTTCTTCCAGCGCCTTTCGCCTACCGAAAAGCCCGTCAGGAATCCGGCCACGAAGACAATGACGAGCAGGCCAGCCTCCATGACGCGAGCCCTCACCAGATGCCATTGGGTACATAAAAGGCAAGGCGGTCGGCAACGGCTCGCTCGCGCGGCGACGCCCAATCCAGCCACAGACGCGTAAAGGGGAGCTTTCCGAGACCTCAGAAAGTCCGGCCTATCCTTGGAAGTTTCAAATGGGCGCCCTGTGCAAGCAGCGCTAAGGCCGTGTTCCCCGACCGCCTGACTGACCACGTTCCCTAACGGAACGAAACATTCCGCCGCTCGTTGGCGAATCGGTTCATTGGTGGGTGGTTCCATGTGTGCGCGTCAAGTTCTCAGGGCTGGGTTGGGGGGGAATGATCAAGGGCCGATCGCCCGGCGGCGGGGCAGTGGCGACTGGGTCAAGTCCAACTGCGTCCAAGCCCAGCGTTTCGTGATTGTCGGCTATGAGCCCTCGACAGCCGCGCCGGGCGGGATCGGCCGGCTGATTCTCGCGGGATGCCAAGGAGACCGACTGGTCTACATCGGCAGCGTCGGCACTGGATTCTGCGACGCCGACGCAACAGCGCTTCGCAAGCAGATGGACGAACTCATAATCCTGAAGCCGGCGCTCTGCATGAAGGGGCGTCGACAGGCGTATCGCTGGCTCACGCCAGCGTTGGTCGCGGAGGTCGAGTTCCGAGCCTGGACGGATGACGGAAAGCTACGTCACGCCTCTTACAAATGCTTGCGCGAAGATGCCGATTCCGCCGAGGTTTTCGAGATAAAGCCCTGAACGCCGGCGGTCGCGTCGCCTATTTCAACGGAGGACGTGGCGCCTGTAAATCGATCGGGCTCTTCGGCGCATCGCGCGGATCAATCTGGCTTAAGATCGCGCTGGGTGCCGGCGTGGTAGAGGTTGAATCCGACGAATATTGCCACGACGATGAACGCGATAATCGCGACCACGTCCGTTCGGCTGTTTTGGCCTTCTCGAGCGGCGCCGGATTGTCGATCGACATGGGGCGCTGTCCGTTTCGGAAGAACATTCGGCAGCGCCGAGCAGGTTCTCACTATTTTGAACCGCTGCCGCTCGGAACGCCTTCGTCAGGCTTTCCCGCCGCGCGCGCGCCGACGCCCGTCATCAGGGCGAGCGCATCCTCATAGACCTTTACGGCGTCAGCGATCTCCGCCATCTCGCGCTCTTCGTCGCTGTCATTCGTGAAGCCCATAAGTTCCTGGGCGCGCTCGATCGCGGCGTTCATTTCCTCTTCGTCGCGGATCACGAGGCGGGGCATGTCGGCTCAACGATGCGCCCGATTATTCGTTCCGCTCCTGCCGCCCCGAGGATGCCTCATGCCTGCGCATGAAGCGGCGCTCGCGTTCATATTCTTCCGGCTTGTGGCGGCCCTTTTATTCAAGCCAGAGCGACTTGACATTGGCCATTACGGCTTCGCGCGTCCATTCGCGCCCGCGATCATGCCGGTCTGGGGTAGACCGAAGGCTGATGCCCCAACTCCATGGGGCGCAGCGTTCCGGGGTGTTCCCGCTATCGTCGACAATCACGGCGACGCTCGGGCTCGTCATTGACACGCCAGTACGCCTCACAGTCCGGATACGTCTGCTGTCCGCGAACCTGAATGATGAGTCAGGAAACCGCCCTACGATCCGACCGCGCTCCGGGATCTCGTCGCGGAGCCGGAGGACCTGAACGCGACCTTCGCGGCGACCGACAAGCGTGTCCGCAACATGCCGCTGAAGATCCACCTGGTAGCACTTGGCCCGCTGCAACAGAGTAAGGGCGCCCGATAAGTCTATCGGGTGCCCTCTTGGAGCTCTATTGCAAAGGTCCCATCTGCCTACGCTGCATCCGGCATCCGCGTGAGCATCTTGTCCAGCGTGATCGGATAGTCGCGGACACGGATACCGGTGGCATTGTAGATCGCATTTGCGACCGCAGCGCCGACGCCGCAGATACCTAGCTCGCCCACGCCCTTCGCCTTCATCGGTGATGACATCGGATCCGTCTCTTCCAAGAAGACGACCTCCTGGTGGGGAATGTCAGCATGAACTGGCACCTCATAGCTGGCGAGGTCGTGATTGACGAAGAAGCCCCGCCGCTTGTCGATGGCCAGCTCCTCCATCAGCGCGGCGCCGGCGCCCATGGTCATCGCGCCGATCACCTGGCTGCGTGCCGTCTTGGGGTTGAGGATGCGACCGGCGGCGCAGACTGCCAGCATCCGCCTGATCCGCGTCTCCGCCGTCGCCGCATCGACCGCCACCTCGACGAAATGCGCGCCGAAGGTCGACTGCTGGTGCGTTTTGTCGAGGTCACCGTATTCCAGAACGTCTTCGCCAGTTAGCGGTCCGTCCTCGACAGCTTTTGCCAGTGGCAGGCTGCGATTGCCCGAATGAACCTGCTCATCCGAGAAGAGTGCCTCGGACGAGTTGATGCCGAGCTTCAGCGCGATCGCCTCACGCAGCTTCACGCAGGCAGCATAAACGCCGGCCGTTGAACTATTGCCGCCCCATTGCCCGCCCGAGCCGGCGGAAACGGGGAAGCGGGAATCGCCGAGCTTGACCACGACCTTGGTGAGGTCGACGCCGAGCATCTCGGCCGCGGTTTGGCCGATGATGGTATAGCTGCCGGTGCCGATATCGGTCATGTCGGTCTCGACCGTGAGGATGCCATCAGCCTCCAGTCGAACGCGCGCCCCGGATTTCATGACCAGGTTGTTGCGGAAGGCGGCGGCGACCCCCATTCCCACCAGCCAGCGCCCATCGCGCGTCTGGCCAAGTCGCGCCGAGCGCCGATCCCATCCAAAGCGCTGTGAACCTACCTTAAAACACTCATTGAGGCGCCGCATCGAGAACGGTCGCTCCGGCTTCTCTGGGTCGACTTGCGTGTCGTTGAGTAGGCGGAATGCGATCGGGTCCATGCCGAGCTTCTCCGCCATCTCGTCCATGGCCATTTCGAGCGCCATGAGACCTGGCGCCTCACCGGGCGCGCGCATGGCGTTACCTTCGGCCAGATCCAGGACAGCCAGACGCATCGTGGTCATCCTGTTTGGGCCAGCATAGAGCAGTCTGGTCTGCTGGACGGCAACTTCGGGCCCGCCGCCTTCAAGATCACCCGACCAGCTCTCATGGCCGATCGCCGTGATCGTGCCGTCCTTGGTCGCGCCGATCCGAATGCGTTGGATCGTTGCCGGCCGATGCGTCGTGTTGTTCATCATCAGCGGCCGCTGAAGCGCAATCTTGACCGGGCGTTTGGCCGTTCGTGCGCCCAGCGCCGCCAGCAGGACATCGGATCGCAGGAAGAGCTTCCCGCCGAAACCGCCGCCAATGAAGGGCGAGACAACCCGGATATTCTCCTTGGGAATGTCGAGCGTCGTCGCCATGTCCGCGACAGCCCAGGCGACCATCTGGTTCGAAGTCCACAATGTGAGCTTGTCGCCATCCCATGCCGCGAGGGTGGCGTGTGGCTCCATCATCGCATGGCTTTCGTCTGGCGTACTATAGGTCTCGTCGAGCTTGACAGGGGCCTCGGCGAAGGCGCCGGGAAAGTCGCCGACCCGTGTATCCGCCAGGCTAGGGTCGTCGTCGCTCTTGGGTTCAGAGGCGCTGCTTCGGGCTGCCTCGAGATCGAACCTTCCTTCGGTTTCGGCGTACTCCACGCGGATCAAGTTCGCAGCAGCACGCGCCTGCTCAAAGGTCTCGGCTACGACCACCGCGATCGCTTGGTGGTAATGTTCGACGTCGGGGCCAGCGAGCAACCGGGCGGTGTTCCTCTTTCCCTTTCCGAGCTTGCCTGCTTCCTTAGCCGTGACCACCGCAACTACGCCGGACGCCTTTCGGGCGGGCTCGGCATCGAGAAGCGAAATCCGCCCCTTCGCGATGCCCGAGGCGAGGATATACCCATACGCTTGGTTCGCGACGACATCATGCTGTTCGTAGGCGTACCGTGCGCCGCCCGTGACCTTCAGGGGACCGTCGATGCGATCGCGCGGCTGACCAACCACTTTCAGCTCGTCGATGGGATTGGTTGTAGCGGGTTTGTCGAATTTCATGGCTCAGGCCCTCGCTTCGGCCAGCACCGCTCCGAGCGTGCGCTCGACTAGCGGAAGCTTGAATGAATTCTCCTTCGTGGCCTTGGCGCCATCGAGTAGCGCCGCCGCCATGGGTTTGGCGCCTCTGGACAGCTCCGCCTCCGCCGCCTCCACCCGCCATGGCTTAGGTGCGACGCCTCCGAGCGCTACGCGGCCGGACCCGTCGCGTTGCACAATCGCTGCCACGGAAACCAACGCGAATGCATAGGAGGCACGGTCGCGGACCTTGCGATAGATCTGGGTACCGCCGACCGGCTTCGGCAACGTGACCGCTGTGATCAGCTCGCCTTGCTCCAGCGTGGTTTCGAGATGAGGAGCGTCGCCGGGCAGCCGATGCAGATCGGCGATCGCGATGGCTCGTGGCAAACCGTCCGGTTTGACCGTCTCGACCTGTGCATCGAGCACGCGCATCGCGACCGCCATGTCGGAAGGGTGGGTGGCAATGCAGGCGTCACTGACCCCGATCACACCGAGCTGGCGGGTGAAACCGCCGAGGGCGGAGCAACCTGTTCCGGGCTGACGCTTATTGCAGGGTTGGGCGGGGTCGTAGAAGTAAGGGCAGCGAGTCCGCTGGAGCAGGTTCCCGGCGGTCGTCGCGCGATTTCTCAACTGGCCAGAGGCGCCGGCCAGCAGCGCCCGCGACAGAACGCCATAGTCACGACGGACCCGTTCGTCGGCAGCCAGCGCAGTGTTGCGAACCAACGCGCCAATGCGCAGCCCACCCTCGGCCGTCGGCTCGATCGTATCGAGCTTCAGCGGGTTAACGTCGATGAGATGGGTCGGCGTCTCGATCTGCAGCTTCATCAGGTCGAGCAGGTTGGTGCCGCCCGCAATGAATTTTGCCTCGGGCTGGGCCGCGGCTGCCGCCGCCGCTGCTTTTGGGGTTTCAGCCCGTTCATATGTGAAAGCTCTCATGCGCGCCTCCCCGAAACCTCAAGCATGGCCTCGACGATGTTGGAATAGGCACCACAGCGGCAGATGTTGCCGCTCATGCGCTCGCGAATCTCTGCGTCCGTCACCTGGGCCGGCGAGTTCAGATCCGCGGTCACGTGGCTCGGGATCCCCGACTTGATCTCTTCGAGCATCGCAACTCCCGAGCAGATCTGGCCGGGCGTGCAATAGCCACACTGGAAGCCGTCATGCTTCACGAAAGCGGCTTGCATGGGATGAAGGTGATCGAGCGTACCGAGCCCTTCGATTGTCGTGACGTTGGCATCGTGATGCATGACCGCGAGTGTCAGGCAGGAGTTAATCCGATGGCCGTCGACGATCACGGTGCAAGCCCCGCACTGACCATGGTCGCACCCCTTCTTAGTCCCGGTCAGGTGCAAATGCTCTCGCAAGGCATCGAGAAGGGTCGTCCGTGTGTCGAGGTTAAGCGAGCGCTTCTCGCCGTTCACATTGAGCGAAACGCCGGCCTTCACCGGCTCGCCGACAGGGGATGGTTGAGCACGTGCGCCGCCGTTCATCATGGGCAACGCAGCACAGGCGCTGGCAGCAGCCATCAGGTCGCGCCTGTTCATTCTGAATTCTCCTGGAGTTGGCATATCCGCCTCCGATTTTGGTAAGGGACGCGCGAGCAACTTTCTGCACTCGCGCGGCATTGCAGGGAGAACGGGTGAGGCAGCCTCTAGTTCATTCTTGTTCTAATCAGCGCGCCCACGAACGAGTCAGAACCCGTCACCTACCAATAGGCGATGCATTTCCCGGACAGCTTAAGGCCGAACCCAGGACAGACCTGGAATAGCTGATGCCCGCCCATGAGAATTCGGCAGCGGCTCTCTCCGCCATCTATACTACCCGAACCACGCTGGCCGCGGCCATCGTTCGCTAGCTTGTCGATGCACTCGGATTGCGCTGGAATTGACTACGCTTGCCGACAACCGGCGCATATGCCCTGGGGATGCCGAGTCCCAAGCTGGGCGAGCTGGAATCAAGCAGCGCTATCTCCAACGGTTTGTCGACCCGGCGTTCGATCCACACCGAATCAGCCTCGCGGCGATTGCTGAGGTCGCTTGGCGAGCCTACGCGGATTGCGCAAGAGCCCTCTCACGCGCAAGCCGGTGCAGGATATTCAAACCCAGGATACGACTTTCGAAAGACTGGCTCGCTGCGAAACAAGCCATCGAGGCTGCCGCCAAGCGCTACCACGACGTCGCAGGCCGGGGGGCGCATTCTCATCACAGTCACAACGGCAGGGCAGTACCGGCCGGCACAAGCGTGGCTGAGAGGGAATTGCCGCGCGGTGACGACGATCATCGATCCCCGCTGCCTTGAAAATCACATAGATTGACGCGATATTGCGTCACATTATGAGTTGTAGCACCGGAGCAGTATGATGGCTCTTACCCAATTCGCCCGAAGCGGCATCTTCGATCCCAAAATGATCGCAGACGCGTTCAAGACGAGCAGCGCCGAACTGGCCCACACCGTCGGACTGGGGCGTGATGCCGTCCAGCGGAAGAACCGCATCGCGGCAGTGGCGACACAGAAGCGGCTGCGGTCGATGATCGAGGTCATCAACAAGGTCAGCCCGCGCTTCGGCTCGGATCTGATCGCATATGCCTGGTACCGGTCGGAGCCTCTGGCTGGCTTCTCGGGGCAAACCGCGATGCAGCTCGTGAAAGCCGGACGCGTCGACGATGTTCTCGAATACATCGACGCGGTCGATGCGGGAGTCCATGCCTGATCATGGCTGTGGCCTATAGCGGCAAGCTCTACCGCGCACTCAATCCGATCTATGCCAGAGAGCCCCTCTCCGGGGCAGGCGCCCAGAAATACGGCGGTCGCTTCAACGCCAAAGGAGTCGCCGCCCTTTACACCTCGCTAGCCCCCATCACAGCGCTACGCGAGGCCAATCAGGCCGGAAGCCTTCAGCCAACGACGCTGGTTTCCTACGAAGCTGAGATCGACCACATCTTCGATACCCGCGACCTCAGCGCCATGGCTGCCGAGGGCATCACGCCAAACCAGCTATTTGCGATCACGTGGCGTGACGAAATGCGCGATCACGGCCTTTCACGAACACAGATCTTCGCAAACAAGCTGATCAAGGAAGGATATCAGGGCATCCTGGTCCGCAGCTTCGCAACCGGGGCTGATTTCGGCGATACCAACCTCGTTCTTTGGAAATGGGGCCCAACTGCCCCCTCGAAGATTAGCCTCATCGACGATGAGGGGCGCCTATCGCAATCTCCAGCCAATCCATGATGCCAGCTCGCATCGCCTGGTAGATCACCAGCTCAGCCTTCGACTTCAGCGGCCGCTCTTCGGGGCCGCTTTTTTCACAACGTCGCTATCCTCGAAGCCCTCGGCCTCAAAGACGCCGGGCACGCCGACAGCATCTGGACGCCGGTCGCGCCAACACGGTCCGCGGCTCGGAATCGCACGCATCCAAGTTCCATAATGTTCCTTATGCGAATCCCGGCTGTAGGCGCAAAGTTAAAATGACACCCGCCGGGCCTACGCGGCCGATTGGCGGCACTTTTCGAGTTAGTGTCGACGCCAGGGCCTTGAAGCCTCGCAGCCCGTTCCGCAACACGTCGGCCTTTACATCACCGCCTGTGCGGCGGGCGTGGCCACGGCCGATCGCAAGCCAAACTCCGTCTCCACCATCGAGCGGCGGCTTTCGGCCCTAACCTGGGCCTATGCGCAGCGCGGCACGCCGCTGGATCGCAAAGATCGCCACATCGCGACCGTGCTTGCCGGCATCCGCAACACCCACGCCGCCCCGCCGCGCCAGAAAGAGGCCGTCCTGCCCGAGGACGTCATTGCCATGCTCGAGACGCTCGAGCGCGGGACGCTCCGGGGTCTTAGGGACCGGGCCATGCTGCTCGTCGGCTTCGCCGGCGGCCTGCGACGCTCCGAGATCGTCGGGCTGGACATCGGTCGCGACCAGACCGAGGACGGCCGCGGCTGGGTCGAAATCCTCGATAAGGGGATGATCGTCACCCTTGCGCGGCAAGACCGGCTGGCGCGAGGTCGAGGTCGGCCGTGGCTCAAGCGACGGCACCTGCCCGGTGGTTACGCTCCAGACCTGGTTGAAGCTCGCCAGGATCGCCCACGGCCCTCCGTTCCGCCGCGTTACCGGCCAGGGCAATGCCGTCGGCCCGGATCGGCTGAACGACAAGGAGATTGCCCGGCTGGTCCAGCGCACAGCGCTCGCCGCCGGTGTCCGCAGTGACCTCGCCGAGGGAGATCGCGCGGCTTTGAAGAATCGTCAGCGTAGCGACCCGAGGTCTGCGCGCGCGGCCCCAGATCGAGCTTAGCTCGATTGCCGCGAGTTTGCAGCGAGATGCTGCAGCGAAGCGGGTCGGCGCTGTGATCGTCCTCTTGCTGGCTCACGGATGGTCGCGTCCGTTAAACACCCATGTGTTTCTTGAGCTGATTACTGACCTCAGCCATTAGTGGGGGTTTGATACGGCCAAGCTTCTGAGCGTGGGCTGCCTCGATTGTCGCGATCTTCACGGGACGGATCACACTCGGCGCCGGCAAACCGGCCTCCTCATAGAGCCGTCCCAGCGACACATCCCCGACCCATGGCCGATTCTCGGCGCTGGTGATCATGACGACCCACAACAGGGCATCCCCCTCCCCGATCGCACCGTTGCTGACAACAAGCGCCGGGCGGTGTTGCCGGGTGTTGCGATCGGTATAGGGGGAAGGCACCCTTACGACGTCCCCCTGCCGGAAATCAGAGGTCGGCATAAGCCCTCCGGTCGGCTTCGCTATCCCATTCGCCGAACGTGCCGAACGGATCCTCGGCCACGACCGACGCCGGCGCCTTCCGGATCACGACCGCAGCGCCTTTGATACTGTAAGCGATTTTGTCGCCTTCCCGCAGAGGCGGCCGGGCCAGCCGCCTCCCCTCCCGTGTAAAGGGAGTGCTCTAGCTGATCTCACAATTCGAAGCCGTCGCGCCCCTGACGCCGCTTTGGTGAGCGTGGCTTGGCCGGCCGGTCGGAGGTATCGGGTCCGACAAGGTGCCCTTCCTGGCGAAGGCGCCTGTACATTTCAGGGTCGGGAATCTCCCAACGCCTGATCATCTCACGCGTCTCGGCCACCAGTATCCCATGTATGGGATCGTGCCGAAGCACTTCCAGACGATCCGCGATCTTACTGACGGCGATGACGATGACTTTGCCGAGGGCGCGAACGACGGCACCGAGGAGAGCATCCTGTTGGGCTGTGTTTGATTCACGCCGCTGCTGCTTCTCGATGAACCGCAGTAGCAAGGCCACCAGCGGCTTTTCGCGATCGCTGGTGTGTTCGAGGCGCCACAGCGCAGGAAAGGGCTTCGCGAGCGGTTCGGGAGGTCTCGTCTTCACGGCCGCTTTCGCGGCCTCGGCTAGCGGATCGGGCGCCCTAGGCTGCCTCGGTTTCAGCAATTGCCGGGCAGCCCGCTCCTGAGCCGCCTCGCCTTCAGCTACGATGCGCGCTGCTGTCGCGTCGCTCTCCTCGGCCTCCGCTTTCGTGATCTGGCGGTCGGCCTCGGCGAATTGAGCTCGGGACTTGAGCATGGCTTCACGACCGCCATTCCGCCACTCCGAGGGTGAGTGCTTGCGCTCGGGTTCCGCCGAGATGCCCAGGGCAACGTTCGATCGGAGATCCACGATGATCGAATGTCCCGCCTCGGCAAGTGCCCGGGTAGCCATCTCGGCCCAGCCGGCGCGCAGGGCCTTAAGCGCCCCACGGCGCGCGGTCGGCGTCGCTGCCGGGTTGTAGGTCTTAGCCGCCCCGCCCCTCGTCGGCGATTTCCGATTTGCCCGCCTGAAGAACTGCTCCCGGCCACGCTCGATCCCGTCGAGCGCGCGTTCAGAAAACATCAGGTGCAGATGGGGCTGGGGCCTGCCGTCCGCTGCCTTCGGACTGTGGATCGCGAAGCTGAAAGGATGCTTCACGCCGAGATGGGCGTCGATGAACCGGCGGGCCAATCGGTGCGCCGCGGCGGGGTCGAGTTCGCGCGGTAGCGCGACCTGGATCTCGCGATAGGTCGAGCCGTTGGCGCGCTCGTTCTCGTCGGCAGCACGCCAGAAATTCGCGGGATCGGATGCGGCCCATTTCGGCATATTTCCATGCCCGGCTGCGACGAGATCGTCACCGCGCTGCCGTTCGTATTTTCCGCCGCGAACGACGTACTCCATGTGAGCTGCCGCCTTGCCCGCTTTTCCGACTTTCACACTTAAGTGCCGGATGGCCATCCGCTCTTCAACTTCCAGGAGGAGAGGCGCAGGGTTTCCCTCGCCTCGATAGATTCTACTGAGATAGAAACTACTAATCGCGCCTTCCAAACAACAGGAAGGCCAATGCCAATAATTATACCGAGTTTGCGAACCGCCATGCAACCGAGCTATGACGGATATCGTAACCGATGATGCGAGCTCTGATATGTCCGACGGAAATTCGACCGAAGAGCGGCTAAACCGCTACCTTCAGACCAAGGAAAAACTCACGCGTGACGAGAGCAAATATCTTGACTTGAACTTTAAGAGGGACCGGACTCCGCCAGAGCAAAAACTTTTTGCCGCTTTGCGGACTGAGCAGATCGCGCGACAACGAACCCGGGACGCCAAAAAAAACCGGTCGAGGCTAGAGGCCCAAACCCGGAAGGCCGAGTCTGAGGCAGCCAGGAAAGCGCGGACGCACCAGATGCTGGAGGCCGCCGGCCTGATGGGCCTCGCCGGTCTGCTGGACAGGCAGACAGGCGCGCTGCAGCTCGACCGAGAGATTTTCATGGGCGCCCTGGTCGCCTTGAAAGAGGCTATCAACGCAAAGGGGGACCAGGGCGAGCGGTTTCGACTTGCCGGCCGGACGCTTCTGGCAAATTCGCGCCAGAAGCCGATGAACCAACCAGCCACTCCTGAAAGCCGTCAGGGCTAGGGATACTTCTGGCGGCCTGCAGGACGCGCACGATCACGATGCGTTCTGCCTCGACGCGGTAGACCACGATGAAGAGCGTCCCGGGCGGCGCGAACTCCCGGGTGCTCTCAATCTGGCCGACCCGGCCCATTTCCGGAAACCCGCCGAACTTCTCGACCGACGCGCGAATCCGGGCGACCTGGTCACGCGCCGCGCTCGGATCGTCCTGAGCCATGATGCTTGCACGGCGCGCCAAATTTTGCAGCGCCCGACAGCTGTGTACCACCTTCATGCGCGCCGGGACGTCGCCGAGATGACCGCTTCGACCGCCCCGAAGGCCTCGTCAGCTTTGATCAGGTCCTCACGATCGGCCTCCTCAAGACCGGCCCGCACTTCAGCCCTAAACCATGCATCGTGGTCCACTGCCTCGCGCTAGCGCCGCAACCGCTCGGCCTGGTCGCGCCCGACGGTGCCCGTCGGCCTCCTCATGGCCGCTGGCATCGACCTCGAAATGGGCGAGCCCGAGCTCCGAAGGCCGCCGCGCAGTTGAGATGCCAGGTCCGCAGCTGCCGGCGGGTCGAGGCGACCGCCCGCTCCAAGGCGCCATAGCGCACCAGCACCGCCCACCGCCGGGTTGTCCGAGCACGGTGGCGCCGCGGATCGCCTGAGCTTCGGCGGGATTCCGCACGACGCCGGAATCGATCATCTCCGGAATCCGTTCGGACCGAGCCATGCAGCACCTCTCTCAATGATATCTGCCGCGATTATTCAATGAATGATCACGAGTGCAGCGCGCCCGTCCGTTCCATTATTCGGCGAATCCGCGAGCGGCGATTTCGCCGTCGGCTTATCGGGCAGGCGACCGCGTTTTTCGTGGCCAGGGACTTCCGCTGGCTCTTAGGGATATCGCGAAGCCATGCAATTTTGGTTTCTTCGGACAGCATGCTTCGCAACTGAGGAGTCGAAAGGGGGTTCCCCGACGTTCGAGCCCGTGCGAGTCTGGGTCATGCGCACGGGATTTCGAAACAAAATGGGCAACCCAAGCCGCAGCCGTAACGCCTCCGTTCGTTTGGTTTTCGACAAGGAATCGATCTCTTGAAGCTCTGGATTCTAAGCGATCTGCACCTTGAATCGCTGCCTTTCCCGGATGCGTTCCGGCCAGCACCTCCCGGTTTCGATGTGCTGGTGTCTGCCGGCGATATTTGGGGGGGGGAATGTGGGCCGCGGCTTCGAATTTCTGCGACGCTTGGCTGGCGACAAGCCGATCGTCACTACGCTCGGCAACCATGAGCATTTCCGCGCCGAGATTTATTCGTCGATGCCCACGGCAGATCCGTCGCCCGGAAAGCTGGTATCACTCTGCTCGAGGGCGAGGCTGTCGATCTCGACGGTATCCGATTCATCGGCACGACTCTGTGGTCGGACTACGCGCTCGCCGGCGTGATCGACGATTCATTGCCAACCGGCGAAGACATTTGCGTTTGCGACGGCCATGAGGAGCGGCCTTTCACAGCGCGGGACGCCCGCCAATTGCATCTCGCAGCCTGCGAACGCCTCACGCAATTGATCGACCAGCAAAGCTCCCTCCCCCGTGTCGTGGTCACACACCACGCGCCTTTGCCAGAATGCGTCGCGATGGCCGATCGCGGGACATGGATCGCCGGAAACTCAGCTTCCGACTTATCCAACCTGACCGACGTGGGCGGGCCCGAATTATGGGTGCACGGCCACATCCATCGCAGCATCGATATGCTCCGGCCCGGCGGAACGCGGATCCTCTGCAACGCCGCCGGCACGCTGTTCTCAAACGCGCGCTTTGATGAGCACTTGGTCGTCGAGATCAAAAGCTGAGGGGCCGCGCAAGACGCCGCCCGTCGTAACTCAAGAGCCGACCGGGAGACGGCTGCTTGTCAAGCAACGCACCAGGCCGTCTTCTTTGTCCGGACTCGCGTTAGCGACCGCGGATCTCACATTTCAGACTTGATCCGCGGTTCTTCGACGG
This sequence comes from Bosea sp. NBC_00550, assembly GCF_026020075.1. Taxonomy (NCBI): domain Bacteria; kingdom Pseudomonadati; phylum Pseudomonadota; class Alphaproteobacteria; order Hyphomicrobiales; family Alloboseaceae; genus Allobosea; species Allobosea sp. NBC_00550. The sequence continues at coordinate 414,955 of NZ_CP102773.1, read as the reverse complement.
TCGCAGCGCTCAGAAGTTCAGACTCACCGATCAACACCCCGTCCTTCAGAACAGAGCAAGCGGTCACACTCGCCCGTGCCTGGATGTCCCGGAGCCGCCGGAACGCCTCGATCGCGGTCGCGGCTCTCTCACTAACCTTGCTGCACGGATCGCGGCTTTGATCTGAAACACGCCTTTTCCTCTGATCGATCGAAATCACCGCTCCAACGCTCAGAGGCAAGAGCACGATCGCGGCCATTCGACAAGGTCGGCCCTTGATCGACACGGAGGTGCCGCGGAGCCGAAGTGCAGGAAGCTCCGCTTGTGAACCGTTCGAGCGAGGTTCGCTACCGGTTCGGTTATTACCACTTCTGCAGAAATGGTAATAACCGCAGCTGCCCATCCAATGCCCCTCTCTCGTCAACCAATGCCGAATGGACAGTCCAATTTCCCAAGCCTTCCAAATTGCGTCGATACCAGCGGGACCTGGCCTTCGACGGCTTTGAAGAGTCAGCCAACCAGGCCGAGATGCTGGAGCAGGATGTTTTCGGCGATCGCGATGGCGCGATCCGGACCGGAGTAGCAGCAGTTGAAGATCATGATTTCCTCGGCGGGCGACAGCCGCGGCCGCGACCCGCCCGGGTAGGCTGTCAGCCGCTGTCCAATCGCAGGATCCACGCCGAGCGCCGCCGCGTGATCGCGGCCGGCCTGATTCAGAAGCCAGCGATCGAGCGCGCCATGTCTGGCTTCAGCGTCAAATCGGCGATCGAATTCTTCTGGCGCCAGATCCGGCGGCAGCGGCACGAGGATGGCGCGTTCGGCTAGGATCAGCGGACTATCGGCCGACGGAAACTCGCGCGCTTTCAGATGCGATGGGAACCAGGAGTCCCAGCCGGGATCGATAATGTAATCCCCACGGTCGCGACGCGCAGCCCCGTATCTATCGACACGCAGCTGTTGCATCCGCGTCCAGACCTTGGTGGCGGAGGTGGTCGAAACCTTGTAGATCGGCAGTTGCAGAACGCGGGAGAGTACCGCGAGCCCCTCACAGGCACCGGCATAGATCGCACGGGTATGCGGCCCGGCTTGCCACCTGACCTTGAACTCAGGGCTCGCAAACCGGTCGGTCGGCGCGGGCTCGAAATCGCGCCCGCCAATTCGAGCCCAGTCCGAATTGATCAGAAGGCGACGCGTCGCGCGCGGTACGACGACCGGGGGTTGAAGGCGCGTGACGGCGACCTTATTGGCCTTCTCCAGATCGCGGACACGAACGATAAGCTCTTCTATAGTACTCGCCATGCTGGAAACGCTGGAGGGCGACGAGGACTCCAAGGAACGAGCCTGGCTCCAGTCGAATAAGGTATTGTTGAACATTTTCCGTGTAACTTCTGCTATTTTCTGTTTCTGGGATTCTACGAGTGGATATCCCACTTCCCCTCTTCATTGAAATTTGATCTCTTCGCCTCCAAGGCATCCGCCTTCGGCGAAAGCCCTGTCTCCCTACAACGGAGGGTCCGCTCGACTACCTTGGGCTCTACGGCTCCGACATTCACAGGTTCGATCCGTCAGGGATCAGAACGAACCGCCACCCGCCGGTCATCAGCGCATCAGCTCCAAATCAAATCGGCATCGGTATAGGGCGTAAAGTCCTTGTCGGCCTCATTCGGAGCCTCCCCTGCCCCGTGTTCCTTTGCGAGCAATTAGCGGCGGACATCCATCAGGCCCGGTTCGAAGCCCGATAGCATCAGCTCGATCAGCGCTCGGCCGTTGAATTGGCTTCCATGATTGGAGCTGCGAAGCCAATCCAAGCCTTGCTCTTCAGTCCTATAGAGGACGCGAAGGGACTTATAGATGCCGAGCACGGCCGAGATCCGGAGCACGACGTCGGTTTCAAGCATCAGCGGCTCCTCAGCGCGGGCAGCATCCTGCCAGGATCGGAATTCGGCCGCCGCCGGCATGCCTAAGAACCCTCGCGCTTCGCCCAAGTCGAGCTCCAAAGCCGTCGCAATATTCAGGAACGTCCGCAAGACGGCCCCACTTACCCGAGCTCGGTTTTCCGGGCTGGTGTCGAACGTCGCTGACGGCTTCCAATCCATCGTGCATTCCTCCTCGGCGAAGATCCGTTCTACCAGATTGACGACAGCAACGATCGCCGCATGTCAGCAATCCGCGCATTGCCTATGCCCGCTTCGGTTCGCGCCGGCGGCTCCCTATCAAAGCCATCAGCATTGGCCCGATCGAGAATTCACTCGCCTCGGCCTTCCGCGTCAGACCGCGCAAATAGCCGCCGGCACTGGAAATGGCCTCGCCGCGCTGCAGGATCGCCGCGACGACTATCGAAGCCTCCGTTTCGCCCATGGCATTCTGCGCCTCGAACCAGGCGCTGGGGCTAATTCCGAGCATCGAGCGCACCATCGCCGCCGCCGCGAGGAAGTCTCGCCAGTTTGAAATTCCGCCACGGGCGTAATCGATGATATCTGGGCAGGCATCGAGGACCATCCCCAGGGGGAATGCCCTTTCCGGCTTCCTCACCGGTTCCGGATCGATCTCGACTTCGAGCCCCCTGCTTTCTGGAAAGCGAGGTTCAAGATCAGTAGAGAGGTCTGGTTTTGAATTCTGTTTGTGGCGCTCAGATTGAGACTCATTGCCGCTTAGATTCTGAGCTTTTGTATGCATTTCCAGAATGTTGAGGATTTCGTCAGCCAGCATCGATAGTTCGTCGGCAATCGGCTCCAGCACCTCGCGCGGAGCGGTGCGCGGAACCCTGCCAATGATTGACCGATACAGGGCGTGGATATCCTGCCAGGTCGAAGGCCCCTGCCCGGCCTGATGAGCGGCAACACCCTCCTCCATCGCTGTCGCGATCATCTTGGCGATGTCCCGCCGGCAGATGGTGATGCGCTCGCGCACGAGCTTCAGTGCTCGCTCCTCAAGCCTGACGTCCTCGGCCGAGCTCTCAATCTCCGCGCACCGAACAACCAGCGGCGACAGATCGAACCCAAAGGCGAGCTCTATGTCCCCTCCCCTGCCCTTCCGAGCGTAGCGCTTACCGTTCGGGCTATCGCGGCGGATGATGAGGCCGGAGTCGACGAGTACCGCCAGATGGCGGCGGAGCGTCGCCGGTGACATGCCGTGTGCCCGCAGCGCCAGCTGCTGGTTCGAGGGGAAGACGACGAGCTGTTCGCCTGTCAGCACGGTTTCTGGGTGGAACGTAAGCAAGGCGTCGAGAACTGCCAGCGCGCGTTCATTCACGCCCAGCTGAGCCTTGGCCGTGCAAATGTCTCGAAACAGATTCCATTTATGGACCGCCTTCTCTGGCGGCCGCTCCTTTGCGAGCGCCTGGGTTGCCACATGGGCAAGCGTCAGCGTCCGCCGCCCAAAGGGCGTCGTTGAGATATGGGAGACCATTTTCCTTCACCTATCGCTAGGCAAAAGAAATCTGCTCGCCGAAACGGCGCCGAGCCCAAACGAGACTCTTGACGATGATTCGTGGAAGTGCGATTCTCAGTTTGCTGAAGACAGAGAAGGGCTTCCGGAACGCGTTTCGGGGGCCTTTTTCTTTTGCGCTTGTGCTCTCCGGGTTGCGGCGTATCCGCCTTTCCTATCCTTGCTGCTTCTGGTGCAGCTCGAACAGGCGAGGCAATTCCTTGAGAACGAAGGAGGCGAACTCCGGCGACATTTTACGATCGACCGTGAGTGTTACCCGCTGCTTTGTCTCCAAAATCTTCGCTACTTCGCGGCCGGCGTGTGAAACCGCGATCGTATCGCTCTGGGATGATCCTTCATCCGCGAGTCCTCTGAGGACAGCTTCGAATCTCTCCTTCGAAGGAAGCCGCCCAAAGGAGGCCTCAGCCGCCACTCTTCGTGCCTTCGCAACGTTGGAGTGGGAGGTCAGGAGATTTGCGAGCGTCATCCAACTCCGTCGACCGACCGAATGAGCCGGTCCGATACTTTCAATAACGTCATCGGGTACCCGATTCGCGACAGACAGCATGTTCGACAGGTCGCTGCTGTAGACGGCCAAAGCGGAGGTGATTACGTCGCGCGAAAACTGGCGGTCGAGCCTTCGAGCAAACAGTGCTTTCTCGATGTACGAAAGGTCCTGCCGTTCGTTGTTTTCCTGTCCCTGAGCAATGACGAGTTCTTGATCTGTCAATGATCGGACGACAGCCTTGATAGGTCGATCGAGTGCCATCGCAGCGCGCCAGCGGCGATGACCAAAGGCAATCTGATATTTGTTCGCCTTCTCTGGGTGTGGGCGGACTAAGATTGGGACCTGCTGGCCTTCCGCCTTGATCGACTGAACGAAGTTCCCAAAAGCCTCGTCGTCGATTTGCATGCGGTCGGGTACGAACGAAGGCTCAACGTCGGCAACGTCGATCTCCACGATCGTTTGGCCAGCAGACAGGCGACGCTCGATCTCTTCGGCGCGCTTGGTCCGTTCGCTCATCTCTCCAAGCGATTGCCCCAATGCACCGACAGGAGACCGTCGGCCAGTCTCCTGAGTTTCGATATCAAGCGCAGCCATCAGCGGTCGCATCGCCTGTCTACGAGGCGTTGCAGTAGACTCGGTCGGCTGCGACCCTGGCGCTGGCAGATCGGCGAAGATCTTTCGGCTCATGCAGCCACCCTCCCCCAAGCTTTACGTATCATCACTTCAATTTCGCCGTTAACACTCTCCACCGACTCGAGCGCGCGATCGTAGGTAGATCGGGTGAATTGGTTACGTTCCACCTCGAAAATGGTCTGGTTCGTCAGGCCAGCGTCTGAAATAGCGGTGCTCTTCAGCATCGGATGATTTAAGACATGGTCGCCAAAGATGGAGCGTAGAAACGCGACCATTTGGTTTTGAGGGCCGTCGCTCGGTTCGAACCGCGTGATTAGATATTTCATCCAGAGATAATTCGACGCTGCGCCGGCCTTACTGATTTCCTCCAAGAGATCACCGGTCATCGCTAGAAATTGGTTCATTGACATGACGTCGAGCATCTGGGGATGCACAGTGATTAGAACCGAAGTGGCGGCCGTTAGGGCCGACATTGTCAAGAATCCGAGCTGCGGAGGACAATCGACCACAATGACGTCATAGGCATCCTGAATCTCGGAAAGCGCCTGACCGATGCGAGCGAAGAACATTGTGTCCCCGGGAGCGCGCCTCATGAGAGCCTTGGGCGTGTCGTGCTCAAACTCCATGAGTTCGAGATTGCCTGGGATAAGGTGGAGATCGGGGATGTATGTCGAGCGCACGATCTCGGCGACCGGCCGGCGGTGCTCATCGTACCTGATCGCGCCATACAGGGTTTCGTTCGGGCCGACGTCCAATTCCGGCTGATGTCCAAATAGCGCCGACAAGCTCGCCTGCGGATCGAGATCAATCGCCAAAACGCGATACCCTCTGAGCGCCAAGAATTGCGCCAAATGGGCCGTCGTCGTGGTCTTCCCCGAACCGCCCTTGAAATTCATCACACTAACAACCTGAAGGGGCTCGTCCTTCGATCGCCAGGGCAAATATCGACGATGTCCGCGCGCACCTGCATCAAGAAGCTTGCGGATCTCGTGAATTGACTCGACGGAATAGGACCGCCTTCCACCCGGTGAAGTATTGCTCAGGTCCGGAAGTTCGGATGCGATCTGCCGCAAATAGCCCTCTGTCACCCCGAGGAGCTTCGCAACCTCGGATGGAGAGAGATTGCGAATCCCCTTTTGAGCATTCGGAGGAAACGTGGTGAGGTGGTGGGCCTGCAATTGGGCAGCCAACATCGCGGACTGGCTCTGGATGAGCGACTTCAGCCCTTCCGTAACCTCGATAGGTTTGGCAGCGTTTGTAACCACGGTCTCGAATCGCCAAAGGAGTTGCGAAATTTTTGCGGGATTGCGTTTTTTTCCGCAACTGACACGACTATGCCCGATTCGACGATTCGAGCAACAAGATAAGGGTTAACGACTGTTTACCAGCCTGCCCTAGATTTATCGGACGAGGCTACTCGCTTCCATTCAGGGCCTCAATTAGCCGCGGCTAATTTGCTTGAGGTCCTCTCGTAGCAAAGCCGCACCGCGCTCGACAGTGAGTAAAGTCGATCCCTGCTCAAACGAGGCCACACGCCGCAGGCTGGCCCTCGTCTTTAGCCTGCCCGTTGCCAGGAATTAGCCGCGGCTAAATTCGCCGCGGATTAGTGGTTGCAATAGATTTCGGTGAAACGCGAATGAGGTGAGGCAGCATTCACGAAGGGACCTGCCCCACCATATAGCCTGCTGCGGGTCCATTGTCGTGCCGCAGACGATGGAAATAGCAATCCAAACCGGCCCGCCCGAACCCCGGAGCCACACCGGACAATGGCATAGGCTCATCAGGCAGGCCCGTCCAAGGAGTGCGGCTGATACATCATAATTGAGAAGCTGACTGACTAGCGCGAGATAATCCGAACGCCATCTGGCATTCATAAGGAAGGCGTTGGCCGAGGCATTCGACGGCCTAACGGTCGTCGTCACGCACCACCGCCCCCCACCCGAACTTCATCGAACAGCGCGATCAGGCAGCCCGCTGACCCCGGCCTTTGCTTCTAACCTCAGCAATGTCGCCGAATAATTTCAACCAGATCTCTGGATCCATGGCCACGATCATGGATCACATGATTATCGGCTAGGACGGACGCGTCTTTTCGCAAACCAGGCGGGCTAGAGGAGTTGCAGTCGCCGTCTCTGCTCCTTCGGAGTGCGGTCTGCTCCGAACACCAGATCCTCGAACAGGTTCGTTGTCGGTTATTCAAAGCCCCGCCGCCTTGGTCAGATTGACTCTGAAGCGGTCCCGGCGTCGTTGATAGCGACGGGTCATTTCGCCTGACGCGTGCCCCAGTTGCTTCTGAACATACCGCTCGTCGACCTCGGCCGAGGAGGCGAGCCCGGCGCGCAGCGAGTGGCCTGCGAATTTCCCCGCCCGTTCTCCCTCGGAGAGATCGCCGCGAACGCCGGCGGCGAGGGCGGTGCGCTTCACCAGACGGGCGACCTCCCGGTCATTCAGGCGCTGGGGACCAACGGACTGACCCTGGCCGGTAACGCGCCGAAACAACGGACCGTGCGCGATCCTGGCGAGCTTCAGCCAGGTCTGCAGTGCCACCAGCGGGCAGGTGGCGTCGGCGGAGCCGCGGCCGACCTCGACCTCGCGCCACCCAGTCTTGCCGCGCAGCGTAATGACTACGCCCTTGTCTAGGATCTCGATCCAGCCGCGGCCGTCCTCGGTCTGGTCGCGACCGAAGTCGAGGCCGACGATCTCGGACCGGCGCAGTCCACCGGCGAAACCGATCAGCAGCATGGCTCGATCCCGGAGGCCGCGGAGTTTGCCGCGATCGAGCGTCTCGAGCATTGCGATGACGTCCTCGGGCAACACCGCCTCCTTCTGAACCGGCGGGCGGCCGTGGCTGTTGCGGATGCCGGCCATAACCGTGGCGATATGGCGATCCGTGCGATCGAGGATTTGGCCACCCTGTGCGTAGTTCCAGGCAAGCGCGGAGAGCCGACGTTCGATCGTGCTGACGGACGAGGGCTTACGGCTTGGCGTGGTTGTCCCGGATGCCAGGGCGGCGATGTAGAGCCCGACGATCTGCGGATTAGGGGGGAGGGCGGCAAGGCACTGGCGGCGACACCAAGCCTGAAATTGGCTCCAGTCGGAGGCGTAGGCCCGTCGCGTATTGGCGGAGCTCGCGGCCTCTGCATAACCGCGCGCGCGGTCGGCGAGGTCCTCGAGATGAGTGGGGAGTGGGTTAGGCGCGGGTCGCTCGCCAACCGCAACGGGAGGGGGAGGGGAGGGCTGCTCGTCGTCGCCGTGTACCGGATCTCTGTGCTGGGTCACGTCGCGCCACCCTTTGGACTGGCGTGCGAAAGCCGGCCCGCGGACGAATTCGCTAGGCCCCACGCTGCGGTGCCAAGGCGTTGTTGCGGAATCGTTCTGTTTCCCTTGGTGCCCATCAATCGAGGTTCCAGGGATTAATCACCGAAGCGCCAGTATCGTCGAAATCGGCGACATTGCGCGTGACGACGATTAAATCATGCACGATCGCGGTCGCGGCGATCAGGCCGTCAGCGTCGCCGCGCGGCCGCTGGGCTGCGACGCGACCCCATTCGACCGCGATCTGGTCGGTAATCTGCAGGATCCGATCGGCATGGTTATGCCGGAGCTTTCGCAGCCATTCGCCGAGATGGCTGGCCGCTTTCGGATCGGATTTTTGCTTCAGCATGATGCCGCGCATCACCTCCCCAAGGGTGATGACGCTGAGATGCACGCTGAGCGGGTCGATCGATCGCAGCCAGGCGACCGCTTCAGGTGTTCCGCGGCGGGCCTCCGAGACCACATTGGTGTCGATCAGGTACATTAGAAGGCCAGATCGCGGCTCGGACTTTTGGCCCGCATTTCAACGGCGTCGGCGAGAGCGTCGTCCCAGCTGGGTCCCGACAGAAGATCGTCGACCAGTGTCGGTCTGCCGGCCCGCAGGGCATCATAGTCGCGGGCTGACAAGACGACAGCGGCCCGTTCGCCGCGCAACGTCACGATTTGCGGTCCTTCGCTGCGGGCACGTTGCACGACCTTGGAAAAGTGGTTCTTGGCATCCTGCAGCGGCCAATCCATCATTTCTCTCCTAGCTAGCCTGGCTAGCTATATAAGCCGGCGGCCGGGCGCCGTCAAAGGACTACGGGTCGGCGCCACGAGAGGGCTCTGATTTCCCGGCGTTGTCGGCCGTTTCGGAGGTTCCGACGCGCCGACACAGCTCCCACTATAATGATAAGAATATCCGATAATGCAAGATTATCGGACATAACCCGATTGCGACGAGCTGTGCGCTTCTGACCGAATTTAGTGGCAATATCCGCACGGCGCAATTATGCTCGGGGTCATGTCGTCACCCGCATTTAGCGCAACTCCGTCTGCCGCAGGCGCCAGCGTGCCGGCTTGGGCCGTGCCGCGCGGGGCGATTGCCGACCCGGCTGAGGCGGCCTTTATCGCGGGCGCCGCCTTGAATTCGCTGGATCAACTGGTGCGAGCCGCTCCGCCCTGGGCCGGAGCCTGGCGCCAAAGGCTCGCACTCCAATGCGCCGCTGCGGCCGCGTCCTTGGTCGGGCGGACGGAAGGCGAGGGCGCGCTTCGCGACGCCTGGCTTCTGCGCGCCGACGGCGATCCCGGACCAGCCGGAAACCTGCTCGCCGCTTGGAGGCGCCTGGCCGAGCGCGATCCACAGATAAACACTGATGCGCTGCGTTCTGCCGTTAGATTGCTCGGACTGGCCTGGAGCAACGATCTCGCCGCCTTGCCCGAGCGCCTCGACAATCTGACGCGATCCATGCGCCCAGCGCCTCTCCTTGCGGCCGCTGCGGCTGCGGAGGTCCAGCGTATTCGGCCGGACGCGCATCTGCTCGGCTGGTGGCTGGCCGATCAGGTCTTGGCGCGACGGATGCACTGGGCCGTTGCTGTCCCGCTCTTCGTCAAACACGCCCGGGGTCCCGCCTTTCGGAGCGCAGGCGATCGCAGTCGTATCAGGCCAGGGGAAGATGGCTTCGAGCGCGCCGTCTGTGTCGCGTTGGCGCTCGCGGCCGCCGAGGCCTGCCGGCTCGCCGATGAGATTGCGCCTAGGGCCGCACGTCTCACCGCCGTTGCGCCAAAGCTGCGGGCCAAGGGAGCAGGGGAGGTCATCCAGTTGCTGTTCGATGAGGACGCCGTGGCTGGCACGCTGCAGACGAAAAGCCTAACGCGCTGGGGTTCACGCCGCTTGTTCGAGCGGCTGACCAATCTCGACGCCGTGCGCGAGCTATCCGGCCGCGCCACTTTCCGTCTCTACGGGTTGTGAGGGATGGCAAAACACCAGGCGGAGGAGCTGTTCGACGCGGAGCTCGCGGATATTCCGCCCGAGATGCGCTGGCGCGAATGGATGGGGCGGGTCGAGGCTGTGATCTTCGCTTCCCCCAAGCCCGTTGGCCGCGAAACCCTGGTGCGTGTTGTGGGCCGGGACTGCAGCATCGATCTGTTGATCGCCGACATCCGTGACGAATTGCGTGGGCGCCCTTACGAACTCGTCTCTGTCGCTGGCGGCTGGCAGCATCGCACAAAGAAGAGCTATGCCGCCGCGATCCGGACCGCGACCGGGCTTGGCGGGGCCGACAGCAAAGCCCTGTCGCAGTCCGAGAGCCTGGTGCTGCTCTGCATTGGCTACTTCCAGCCGATCACTCGCGCGGAGCTCGGCGCCGTCTTTGGCAAGGAGGTCAGCCGCGACACGATCGGCCATCTGCGCAAGCTCGGCTTTCTCGCCGCTGGCCCGCGCAGCCCGCAGCCGGGCGCACCCTACACCTACGTGACGACGCCGGCCTTCCTCTCGGAGTTCGGGTTTGAGACGCTGCGCGATCTACCGGATTTCGAGAAGCTCGAGGATGCCGGCCTGCTCAGCAAGGAGCGCTTGCTAACCGGCGACATCCCTCTAGCCGGTCTCGGCGAGTCCGACGCGGATGATGGCAGTGGGGACGGTGCAGATGACGAGTCTGACGACGCCGTTCCGAAACATGCGAAGCTGGCTGACGGCGCCGCGGCGGGTGACAATAAGGCACCCTCTGAGTAATCGTCAGGTAGCCGTGCCAAGTTCGATCTCGGCATCAACCTGCATCCGGGCAGACATGGCCGTGACTTCGAGCCAAGGGAAAGGTGCAGCGTGACCTTCCTCTTCGATGGACCCTACCAGGCCGAAGACTCCATCGTCCTTGCACACGGGGCGGGTGCTCCGATGGATTCGGCGTCAATGAACGCCACAGCAGCAGCTCTAGGAAAGGCTGGCTTTCGCGTCGCCCGCTTTGAATTCAGTTACATGGCCAGCCGGCGCATTGGAGGCAGGAAGCCGCCGCCGCGGGCCGACAGGCTCAAACCGGAGTATCTGGCCGCAGTAAAGGCGCTCGGCACCCAAGGACGGCTGATCATTGCTGGCAAGTCAATGGGAGGTCGGGTGGCGAGCATGGTGGCCGACGAACTCGCAGAGTCCGGACGAGCCTGCGGCTTGCTTTGTCTGGGCTATCCCTTCCATCCGCCGACCAAGCCCGACCAATTGCGCACGGCGCATCTTGAAGACCTGAAGACGCCCACACTCATCGTGCAGGGCACGCGGGACGAGTTCGGCAGGCGTCATGAGGTCTCGACCTATCATCTATCCCCTGCCATCGAATTTCTGTGGCTTGAGGACGGCGACCATGATTTGAGGCCGCGCCAACGCGTATCGGGGCTTTCGACGGGGGACCATCTGAGCACTATGGCAGAGACGGTTTGGGCCTGGGCGCAGCGGCTACCCGCCGTCAGACGTTCTGGCAAGATCTAAGGGCAGTTATCGCGAAAGGCTGCGATGGCCCCATCAGCCAGGCAGCCAATCGACTGCGACCGGTCGGCCATCAGCCTGACGACGATCCGGCCAAGCGTCGTCGGAAGCGCGGCCGTCGTCAATCAGAGCGGCCCATGCGCTTGCCTGGATCGCCTCCGCCACGGGCAACTCTTTTGAATTCAGGACGCTAGGGGAGGCGTTGCTGGACGATGGCATCGCCACCGTCTCGGTTGCGCAGCCTGCGCGATAAATGATGGGCTCGGCTGCAAGGTGAGGAGCGGGGCGCACAAACGGAAATGCGCGCTCATCACGCCCGATGCGGCGGCGTCTGAGGTGATTCATCCTGCGCACGGAAGCTTCACTCCCAAAGAGGCCTGGGTCACATTCAGTGACGCCGACGTTCGCTGTCCGACCCGCTTTCGGGTCAGTAGCGCGGTGCTTCACAGGGCTCGCAGCTGATCCGCCGACGCCTTGCCCGACCGCTTATCCTGGACGAGTTCATAGCCAAGCTTCTGGCCTTCGCGCAGATCTCGCATTCCTGCCCGCTCGACGGCACTGATGTGGACGAAAGCATCCTGGCCCCCGTCGTCCGGCTGAATGAACCCAAAACCCTTGGTCGGATTGAACCACTTCACTGTACCGGTCGCCATCGCAGCCCCCTCGATCGAGCGAGCAACATGCCATGACGGGAGAAAACCGCAAACCGATACGGTTTTGGCGACCGTGTCAGCTTCCGAGTCTGGCCCATTGCCGACTGTGGCGACGTCTGCTTATAGGCAGTTTGATCACGCTGCGCCTAGCTGAGAGTGCTGGGCATCTCGGCCCGTTTGGCGGAGGCAACGGCGCACAACGTGATCGAAATTCCCATCGTGGCTCGGCTAGCGATCTCGCAAGCTGACCTGCTCAGCATGATTCGGTTATTGCAGTGGTCGATATTGCAGAATCTGTCCGCACAGCTTTCGTTGGCACGGGCTGGTGGGGCTCAGAGCTGGGCGAGGCCGCCAACCGTACCAGGGGACACATCGAGGTCGTTCTCGGATGTGGGCTCGATGATGCGGAACGGGCCAGCTTTGGCAGGCGGTTTGGTTGTCCTGTGACACAAGATTTCGCCGACGTTCTTTCCGATCCAGCGGTCGAAGCGATTGTTCTGGCCACGCCGCACTTGATGCATGTCAGTCAGATCGTCGCAGCTGCGAGCGCCGGCAAGCATGTCCTGGTCGAAAAGCCGCTCAGCACGACCTTGGTCGGCGCGCTGACGGCTGTCGAGGCTGCGCGGTCCGGCTCAATCGTTTTGGCTGTCGGTCACAATCGCAGGCTGCTTGCTCAAGTCGACCTGCTGAAGGAGCTCGTCGAGAGCGGTACGCTGGGGCGCCTGCTTCATGTCGAGGCCAATTTTTCGACGGCGGAAGCAATGGCGTTTTCGCCTGGCCATTGGCGGACGTCTCCCGAAGAGTGCCCCGGCGGCGCGATGACGGTGCTGGGGGTGCACGTGATCGATTGGCTTCACCATCTGTTCGGGCCGATCAGTGAGGTAGCAGCTCATTTCTCCCACCGGGGCACGCGGGTGCCGATGGATGATGTCTCTACGGCGCGCCTAGCTTTTTCGAATGGTCTTTCGGCCAGTCTGGTCTGCCTGTACAGCGCGCCCTACACAAACCGCTTTGTCATCCACGGTTCAGAAGCGACGGTATCGGTGGTCGGGATCAGGCCTGACAGCAAGGAGGATCGGCCGAGTTTCACGATCGTCCATAAGTCCGGCGAGATGGAGAACCGCCCCATACCCTTCATCGATACTTTGGCGCTCCAGCTCGAACGGTTCGCCCACGCCATCCGCGGCAACGGGGCTCCAGCGGTAAGCGGCGTGCAGGGCGCGTGTAATGTCGCTGTGCTTGATGCAATTGTCGGCTCTGCCCGGGCCGGAGGCAGAACTCAGTGCGTGAGCTATGGCCCCTTCCATGTGGAGAACGCGACCATCGTTCCCTGAAGCCGAAGCCGTACTGGAGACTGAATTTCGGGGATGGGTCAGCTATCCCGCCCTGGCGACATCGGTGTGCATCGCACGACGAAGGCGTACCTATTAGGGTTGAGGCGCGCCTCCGGTGGTGACACCCCCGCGAACAGGCTCTGTCGCCGGTCTTGCGCCGTGATCAGCCGAGCAGGCGTCGTGCAGAGCTGAGAGCAGGCGCCTGACCGGACGCGACTGTTGCGCGCCTGCCTTGAACACGGCGGCGACGCTCGACTGATACCCACTCGTCGCGGCGAGCAATCGCCTAAGCTTGCCCTGACGCTCGAAGGGAGCGGCGTAGTGCTGCGGCAGGTAGCCCAGGAAACGCCCGGTCATTAGCAGGATCGCCACGGCCTCGACCTGCCAGGCGGTGGCCCCCGTCTTAGCGGGTGCGGCAAAACCCTCCAGTTCCCTGCCGTCGACGTAGCCGTGCTCCACGAAGGCATGCGTCGCCAGTTCGCGTTCATCCGGCTCGCTATCACGCGCGAAAAGCGGGTGCATGCGGCCGCAATAGAGATACATCCGCTCGGCGTAGAGCGTCCGGTACTCCAGCCCGGGCCATTTTCTGTAGAGCGGCACCAGCCCGATATCGAGTCGTCCCTCAACGACGCGCTGCTGTACGGTGTCGGGGTCGAGCACGGCCAGCCTCAGGTGAAGGTCCGCTCCCTGCAGGCTCTGCAAGGCCGCAACTAGGGGGCAATTCGGATCCGAAATCGTGTTGTCGATGATCCCGACGCGCAGCTCGCCGCGTTGCCCGCCTCTGACCTGATCCGCTTCTCGCTGGAATTGCTCGATCCCTGAAAACAGCTCGGCCGCGGCCTTGTAGATGATCTCGCCCTGTGGCGTCAGCTCGAATTGCCGTGGCCCGCGTTGACAGAGCCGCGCACCGAAGCGCGCCTCCAGATCGGAGAGCTGCTTACTGATCGTCGGCAGGCTGACACCGAGTGCCGATTGAGCAGCCTTGAGGCCGCCCTCCTCGACGATCGTTTTGAAGACCCGCAGCAGGCGGAGGTCAAAGTCGGTGACCGGCGTGGTACCGATGGGCGTGCTCAAGTTAGGTCCTCACGAAAGTTCAGTTTCCACGCCGGCACTCGTCAGACCCAATGCCAGCAGCGAACATCGGCACGAATTGCACGCAATTGACGTGCCACGCGTCGCAATGAGGCGTGCGCATGCCGGCAAGCTGGTTGAGAGAGGCTCACGTGAGTGCATCGGGCGAATTGGAGCGGCTGCGCGCGAAATATGGAACCGCCGGAGGCGGCGACATCCATGATGCAGCATTTCGCCGCGTTGCGGAGAGCCAATTCCAGGGTGACCGGCGCAAGCTGCCCTATTCTGACGTCGCGACCTTTATGGGCTTGCCCTACCTGCCGAATGGTCCAGCCGCGGACGGGTTCGCAGAACTCGACATCGCCGTGCTCGGCGTGCCGATGGATCTCGGGGTGACCAATCGCGCGGGCTGCCGCCTCGGCCCGCGCGCCGTCCGCCAGATCGAGCGGATCGGCCCGTTCGAGCATGGCCTGGGGATCGCGCCCACGACCATGGTCAAGGCAGCGGATATCGGCGACGTTCCGTTCCGCAGTCGCTTCGATCTCGAAAGTTGCCATGCCGACATCGAGGCGCATCTCGATGCGATCGTCGAGGCCGGTATCATACCGCTCTCCGTTGGCGGCGATCACTCGATCACCCAGTCGATCCTGCGCGCCGTCGGGCGTGACCGCCCGGTTGGACTCATCCATATTGACGCGCATTGCGACACCAGCGGCCCCTATGAGGGCTCGCGCTTCCACCATGGCGGGCCGTTCCGACAGGCCGTGCTCGACGGCGTGCTCGATCCGCGCCGCACCGTGCAGATCGGCATCCGTGGCGGGGCGGAGTATCTCTGGGAGTTCTCGCGCGATTCCGGCATGACCGTGATCCATGCCGATGATTTCGGGCGAATGGGCGTCGAGGCCGTCATCGCCGAGGCCCGCAAGGTCGTTGGCGACGGTCCGACCTATCTCTCCTTCGACATCGACAGCCTGGATCCGGCCTTCGCACCGGGGACCGGCACACCGGAGGTCGGCGGGCTGACCTCGCTGCAGGCGCTGATGCTGCTGCGCGGGCTCGGCGGCATCGATTTCATCGGTGGCGATGTCGTCGAGGTCGCGCCGCAATACGACGCGACGACCAACACCGCGCAGGCCGGCGCGCAAATGCTGTTCACGATCTTCACCCTGCTCGCGCTGGCCGTCGATGCCCGGCGCGGCGCGGCTTCCGCGAGGGGCTGACCGTGGAACTGCCCGTCCAGCTGTCCTGGTTCTCGGTGACGAGGCTGCGGCCCGATCTCTACCGGATCACCGAGCCGTCCTGCCACCGGATGGTGCGGGCGAACTGCTTCCTCCTCCTGGGCTCCGATCGCGACCTGCTGATCGATACCGGCATGGGTGTCGCGCCGCTCAGGCCGATCGTCGCCAGCCTGTCGTCCCGGCCGCTCAGCGTGTTCACGACGCATGCCCATGCCGATCATATCGGCGGCCATCCGGAATTCGCGGACCTAGAGATCCTCGTCCACCCGTTCGAGGCCGACGAGTTGCGCCGGCCCGGCTTGCGCGGCCTGCGCTTTCCGAAGCGGGCTCCGGAGCAGGTCGAGAGTCTGCGCCGCTCCGGCATCGAGCTGACCGAGTTCATGGTCGATGCCGTGCCCTATCCCGACTACGATATGGATGGCTACGGGCGCGATGCGGTCGAGCCGACCCGCCTCGTCGACGAGGGCGACATCGTCGATCTCGGCAACCGGCGCCTCGAGGTCCTGCATCTGCCCGGCCACTCGCCGGGAAGCATTGCGCTTTGGGAGGAGAAGACGGGCTCGCTGTTCACGGG
Source organism: Bosea sp. NBC_00550 (assembly GCF_026020075.1). NCBI lineage: Bacteria > Pseudomonadati > Pseudomonadota > Alphaproteobacteria > Hyphomicrobiales > Alloboseaceae > Allobosea > Allobosea sp. NBC_00550. The sequence goes on along the minus strand of NZ_CP102773.1, from coordinate 398,770 downwards.
CGATGCGCTCTATGATGGTGTCATCGTCGATACCGGTCCCGGCGCCAGCATCTCCGCCTATCTGCCGACGATGGAACGCTTGAAGCGGCTCCCGGTGGTAGATGTCTTCGGCGGGCACAACGATCCGATGACGCGCAGCCGCATGGTCACGGTGATCGAGCGCTACATGGCGTCACGCTCGGGGAGGGGGAGATGACGCAGCTCCGCCGAATGCGGCCCTTCCGCCCTTCGCGTCCCAGCCATTCTTCCTTCGGGTAATCCAGCAGCATGTCCGCATCCATCACCCTCGAGCACGTCACGAAGAGCTATGGCAGCCATCTGGCTGCCGATGACGTTTCGCTCGATATCGGCGCAGGACGGTTCGTGACGCTGCTCGGGCCCTCGGGCTCCGGCAAGACGACGCTGCTGATGATGATCGCGGGCTTCGTGCACCCGACCAAAGGCAGTATCCTTTCCAGTGGGCGCGACATCACCGACGAGCCGCCGGAACGCCGCGAGTTCGGCATGGTCTTCCAGGGCTATGCGCTGTTCCCCAACATGACGGTGGCCGAGAACCTGGCCTTCCCGCTGAAGCTGAGGGGCGTGGCGCGCGAGACCGTCGAGAAGGAAGTCCGGCGGATGCTCGACGTCGTGCATCTGCCCGGCCTCGGCGGGCGCTACCCGCGCGAACTCTCGGGCGGGCAGCAGCAACGCGTGGCGCTGGCGCGGGCGCTGATCTTCAACCCGAAGGTGCTGCTGCTCGACGAGTCGCTGAGCGCCCTCGACAAGAAACTGCGCGCCGGACTTCAGGAGGAGCTGCGCGACCTCCACAGCCGGCTTGGAACGACCTTCGTGTTCGTGACGCACGACCAGGAAGAGGCGCTCTCGATGTCCGACGAGATCGTCATCGTCAATCGGGGGCGGATCGTCCAGCGAGGCGCCCCGAAAGCGCTTTACGACCGGCCCGATACGCGCTTCGTCGCGGATTTCCTCGGAAGGGCCAATTTCATCGAAGGTGCCGTCACCTCCCTGTCCGACCGTGAGGTGTCCTACAGCGCGGGCGGTCTCTCGCTTCGCCATGGGGGGCCGGCACGTGGCGCGGCCCCCCAGCCGGCGCAGCCGATTCTGCTCGGTCTGCGCCCTGAGAAGCTGCGGCTTGCGAGCGAGGCTCCGGGCGGAACGGAGAATTGGGTCCCGGCCGAGATCACGCTCGTGACCTATGAAGGGGCGGACTATCATATTCGCGCCACGACGCCGCTTGGCTCCATGCAGGCAGTCGTCGCGTCCACGGGTGGGGGCGGCAGCCCGGCCCGTGGCGACAAGGTCTGGCTGTCCTGGGATCAGGACGCAGCGGTGGTGCTTCGCGATGACCGCTGACATGGATGCACGAACGCGGCGCGTCTATCTCGTGCTGCTCCTGGCGCCGCTGCTGCTGTTGGCGTTCCTCTACCTTTACCCGCTCTCGCGGGTGCTCTGGCTTTCGGTCACCGTGCCGACGCTGGGTTTCGGAAACTTCGAGCGGCTGTTCACCAGCAGCGGGATCCAGAATGTGATCTGGACGACGCTCAGGATCTGCGTGCTCACCACGGCGCTTGCACTGCTGATTGGCTACGCCATCGCCTATGCCGCGTTGCATCTGCGCGGCTGGCGCGGCGAGCTGCTGTTGTTCTTCGTGCTGCTCTCGTTCTGGCTGTCGGTGCTGATCCGCGCCTTCGCCTGGCTGACGCTGCTGCAAAGCCGCGGCGTGATCAACACCTGGCTGATGAGCGCCGGGATCATCGACGCGCCGCTGACGCTGATCCGCAATGAGTTCGGCGTAGTGCTCGGCATGGTCCACTACATGATCCCCTATGCCGCGCTGCCGCTCTACGCCAACATGAAGGGCATCGACACGCGCCTGGTTCCGGCGGCGCGCGGGCTCGGCGCCAGCCCGGTGCAGGCATTCCTCAAGGTTTACCTGCCGATGAGCCTGCCCGGCCTGATCAGCGCCGGCATCCTGACCTTCATCTTCTCGCTCGGCTTCTATGTCACGCCAGCGCTGCTCGGGGGCGGCAAGACAATCATGATCTCCGAGTACATCGCCGTGCAGATCAACGAGACGCTCAACTGGGGGCTCGGCTCGATGCTGGCGACGTCGCTCCTGCTCGCGATCTTCGCGCTGTTGGCGGTGTTGAGCTTCTTCGTCGACCTGCGCAAAGTCTTCGGGGTGAAGTGATGGATCTCGCCCCGTCCAAGCCCTTTCGCCTCACTGTCTTCGGCGCCTGGCTCGCCATCCTGTTCCTGACGCTGCCCTTCGTGGTGGTGTTTCCGGTCTCGCTGACGCCGCAGCGCTATCTGTCGCTGCCCGATGGCGAGTTCTCGTTGCGCCATTACCAGACGCTGCTTCAGGACCCGAGCTGGATGCTCAGCATCCGCGACAGCCTCATCGTCGCGACCGGCTCGACGATCGTCGCGATCGTGCTCGGCACAATGACCGCGCTCGCCTGCTGGCGCATCTCAAGCCGGGCCTCGGAGCTGGTGCGCATGGCGATGCTGGCGCCGATGATTGTGCCCTCGATCGTCCATGCGCTCGGCTTCTACCAGATCTGGGCCCAGCTCGGCCTGCTCGATACCTATACCGGCCTGATCCTTGCCCATGCGATGAAGGGCACGCCCTATGTCGTGATCAGCGTCTCGGCGGCTCTGGCCAATGTCGACCTCCGGCTGGAGCAGGCCGCGCGCAATCTCGGCGCGACCGCTCTGCAGGCTCTGTGGAAGGTCATCATTCCCGCGGCCAGGCCGGGCATGGCGGCGGGGTCGGTGTTCGCCTTCGCCCTGTCTTGGGACGAACTCGTCGTGACGCTCTTCCTGAGCAGCCGCGGTGTCTACACCTTGCCGCGCAAGATCTGGGACGGCATCCAGGACAACATCAATCCGGCTATCGCCGCCGTCGCCTCGCTCCTGATCGTGCTGACCGTGGTCGCCATGGTCGTACGCCTCCTGCTCGCACGCCGGCAGGCGCGCCTCGCCGCGGACTGAGCCGTGAACATCCGCAACATCCATCAAAACAGGGGAACGAAAGATGGCAGATAACGTGACACAGACCTTCCAGGAGGATTGCCTGGAAATCCTGCGCCAGCAGACCGAGGGACGCACCGTCAACCGGCGCGCCTTCCTCTCGACGCTCGCGGTTCTCGGCGTTGCTCCGGCGCTATTCCGTTTCACGCCGGCGCATGCGCAAGCCAAGGAGCTAGTCATCGTCAATTGGGGCGGCGATGCCGTGACGGCAATGAACGCCGCTTGGGCCGAGCCGTTCAACAAGGGCAAGGGCTCGGCGGTCAAGGCCGTGATCGATGGCGGCGGCCCGAGCTCGGCTAAGATCAAGGCCATGGTCGAGAGCGGCAAGGTGACCTGGGACGCGGTCGACCGCAACCTGATCGCGGCGCTGGAGCTCGGCAGGCAGAACCTGATCGAGAAGATCGACTACAGCATCGTCGACAAGAGCAAGGTGCGGCCCGAGCATGCCGGCGAATGGGGCCTCGGCTCCTACATCTATTCGAACGTGCTTGCCTACGATAAGGGCGCATTCGGCGGCCGCACGCCGCAGACCTGGGCCGATTTCTACAATCTCAAGGATTTCCCGGGCAAGCGCACCATGCGCAAGCATATCGACGGCCAGCTCGAGACCGCGCTGCTCGCCGATGGCGTGGCGCCGGACAAGCTCTATCCGCTCGACGTCAAGCGCGCCCTCGATAAGATCAAGTCGATCAAGAAGGACGTGATCTTCTGGGCCACCGGCGCCGAGAGCCAGCAGGTCTTCCGCGACAAAGAAGTCACAATGGGCAGCGTGTTCAACACCCGCGCCATCGTCGCCAAGCGCGAATCCAAGGGGGCGGTCGACTTCCACTACAACCAGGCCAGCGCCTGGGTCGGCGCCTGGCTGGTGCCGAAGGGCAACCCCGCCGGCAAGGAGGTCTTCAAGTTCATGGCCTCGGCGCAGGACCCGGCTGGGCAGGTCGAACTGTTCAAGGTGATGGGCAACGGGCCGGTCAATCCGGCGGCGGCGGCGATGGTTCCGGCGGATCTGCGCCCGCTCGATCCGGGCAGCCCGGAGAACTACAAGATCCAGATCCCTGCCGATCCGGAATGGTACGCCGCCAACAGCGCGACCGTCCTGAACCAGTATCTCGAAGCGATCTCGTAATCGCATGCGGAGGCCGCCGCACCGTAGCGGCCTCCGCCACTCTGGCCAAAGGGGGAAACAATGGCGATCCAGACGAGTGGCTCCGACAGCCGGCCGATGACTTGGCCGGGCGGCAAGCGCTGCGCCGTATGCCTGACGTTCGACTTCGATGCGGAATCGCTGTGGCTCGCGCGCGAGCCGGAGAATGCAGGCAAGCTCGCGACGCTGAGCCAGGGGCGCTACGGCGCCAAGGTCGGCGTGCCGAAGATCCTGGACCTGCTGCGCGAGGAAGGCCTAAAGGGCACCTTCTTCACACCGGGCTGGACCGTGGACAATCATCCCGGAAAGGTCGAGGCCATCCTGCAGGACGGCCACGAGCTCGGCCATCACGGCTATGTCCATTATTGGCCGGACCCGGCGAACGAGGCGCAGGTCCTGGAAGAGGTCGACCGCGGCTTGGAGGCGATGCAGCGCCGCTTCGGCGTGAAGCCGGTCGGATATCGGCCGCCCGGCAGCGAGTCGACGCATTACTTGCTGGAACTGCTGACGCAGCGCGGATTGCTCTACAACAGCTGCTTCAAGGACGACATCCACCCTTATCGCCACGTCCTGCGCGACGGCTCGCCCGGCCTGATCGAACTTCCGGAGCACCCGTCGCTCGACGACTGGAGCTATGGCACCAGCCATCTGCGCTTCCCGCGGCCGATCTTCGGCACGGACCATGTCCTCGGCATCTGGCAGGACGAGTTCCGGATGATCCGCGAATGGGGAGGGGTCTATGTGCTGGTGATGCATCCGCAGGTGACCGGCCGGCCGATGCGCATGGCGATCCTGCGCCAGTTCATCGCCTTCACGCGCCAATTCGACGACGTCTGGTATGCGACCGGCCGCGAGATCGCGGAAGCCTTCGCCGCCCAGGAACAGCGTTGAACACGCACTGCGCCGATTTCCAACAAGAACCAAAAGAGCAACCGGAGACCGACCATGGCCGTGCGCCTCGAAACCGACTACCGCAAAGTCCTCATCTATGACGAGATGACCTCGCCCGACGTCGCCGAAGCCGCCGCCGCGAATGCGCCCGTCATCGTCGCGCTGGGCGCCATGGAGCACCATGGCGGTCACCTGCCGCTCGCGACCGACACCTATCAGGGCCTCGATATGGGCCGCCGGGCCTCGGCGCTGCTGGCGAAGGAAGGCATTCCGCTGATCGTGGGGCCCGCCATTCCGTTCGGCCCGCCGCCCTTCTTGAGCGAGACGCCGCGTCCGATGCCGGGAACGATCACCGTCTCGAACGATACGTTGCGCGCGCTGCTCCAGGACGTCTGCAAGTCCTTGATCAGGCACGGCTTCCGGCGGATCTACCTGCTATTGGCGAATGTCGAGAGCGAGTTCGCGATGCACATCGTCGCCAAGGAGCTGACTGAGACGACCGACGCCAATATCGTCGTGCTCAACTGGCTGATCGGCATCCGCCCAAAATACAAGGGCATGCTGGTCTCGGACAAGCCGCAGGGCCATGGCGGCGAGGGCGAGACGGCGCGCATGCTTGCTACCGCTCCGCATCTCGTCCGCATGGAGGAGGCGCGTCCCTATCATCCGAACCTGCCGCTTGAGCCCGAAGTCTACGGCGATTTCCTGCCTTATCTCGGCGGCGCGATCGGCCGTTACCGCTTCGACCGCGACGAGTTCCGCGGCATGTTCGACGGCATTTCCGACGGCATCACCGGAGACCCGCAGCTCGCCACGCCAGAGACCGGCGAGAAGAGCTATGCGCTGATCGCCGAATGGATCGCCTCGGTGGTGCGGTTCGACCTGCGGCCCTGACAGCATCCGAAGATGAAAGGCGCCGAGCTCAACGTCCGGCGCCTTTGAAGCTCGGGTAACCTCTCGGCGATCAGTCGATCTTTGCGGCGAGGCCGGCAAGAAAATTCCACATTACGGTGCCGGCCAGGAAGGCCGTCATTCCGCCCGGATCATGCGGCGGGCTCACCGTGTTGACGTCGAGCACGCGGCTGTCGAGCGGCGCGAGCATCTCGAGGAAAGCCAGACCCTCATGCGCCTGGCAGCCGCCCCAGGTCGGCGTGCAGACGCCCGGCGCGACCGAGGGATCGAAGAAGTCCATATCGTAGCAGAGATAGACCGGCCGGTCGCCGATCGTCTCAAGCACGCGCTTTGCAACAGCCTGATAGCCGACCTCGCGCAGCTCCCGCATCGTGATCAGGTTGTAGCCGAGCTCACGGCAGAACTCGTAGATGCCCGGCACCATGGTAGGCCCGCGGATGCCGATCTGGAAGGATCGGCCGGCGTCGATCAGCCCCTCCTGCGCCATATGCCGGAACGAGGTCGCGACGTTATATCCTTGGATCGGATAGGCGTCGGTATGTGCGTCGATGTGGACGATACAGAGCCCGGGATGGTGCTTCGCCATGGCCCTGACCTGCGGCAGCGTCACGGCGCCGTCGCCCCCCATCGTCACCGCGATGATGTTCTCGCCCAGGATCTGCGACACAGCGCTCTCGATCGCCGCATAGGACTGCTCGATCAGGCTGGCGGTCACCGGAACGTCGCCCAGGTCGACGAGCCCGAGCCGGTCGAGGACATCGATATTGTTGCGCGGGTCATAGCGGCGCAGATGCGTCGACATCGTCCGGATCGAGGCCGGGCCCATCCGCGAACCGATCCGGTCAGGGTGGGTGCCGCAGTCGAAGGGAATGCCGACGATGGCGGCCTTGCAGGTCCGCCCCGGCGCGCCGAACGGCGCGCCGAGCCAAGTCTGGGGGGGTACGAATGCGGTCGTCATCAGCGGGCTGCCTCTTCTGTCATGCGCTGGTGCAAATGGTGATAGGCGCCGCGGAAATAGAGCAGCGGCGCGCCGCCCTCGTGCCAGTCCGTCGCGCTCATGTGTTTCACTTGGCCGATGACGATGTGGTGGTCTCCGGCCTCGTGCTCGGCGAAGACCTCGCAATCCAGCCACATCAGCGATTGTTCGATCAGCGGGTTTCCGCCCGGCGACAGGCGCCAGTCCACGCCCGCCCATTTCGGTCCTCCGGAGCGCGCAAAGCCCTGGGAGATATGCTGCTGGCCCTCCGCCAGTACGTTGACCGAGAATCGCCCGGCCGGCCGGATGCGCGGCCAGGATGTTGATGACCGCATGGCGCAGAAGGAGACAAGGGGCGGAGCCAGCGAGACGCTGGAGAAAGACTGGCAGGTAAAGCCCGCGGGCTCGTCACCGACGAGCCCGCCGATGATCGTTATACCGGAGGCATAGTGCCCCAGCCTGTCCCGGAATTGATTGGCATCGATCGCCGATGCTCGCACCACGTCCATGCTCCTTCATTGTCCGGATGTGTCTCCGGTGGCCGGCAGTTGTTTCGTGTTCCATTTGCGGGTTCCGGCCCGCGCAATCTAGCAGGCGGCTTCCCTGCCGAGCTTCGGCATTCGATCAACCGAGGTTTCGGCATTCGGCAACCACCAGCGACGCGACGCCATTATAGTGCGCCCCACAGCACGAGATTTGCCGCATGAGGCGAGCCCGATCGATGAACGACAGTAGAATGATGAACCTTGGCGTCCTGATCAGCGATGTCGGCGTGCACCCTGCGGCCTGGCTCGATCCGAACAGCCCGCTCGGCGGCGAGATCAGCTTCCCGTTCTATCTGAAGCTGGCCAGGCTCGCCGAAGCCGGCAAGCTCGACTTCTTCTTCGTCGCCGACACGCTGGCGTCGCGGGCGGGCGACATGGCCGGTGTCACGCGGCAATGCGCCTACACCGGGCATTTCGAACCCCTGACCTTGATGGCAGCCCTTGCCGCCGCGACGCAGCACATCGGCCTCGCGGCGACGATCTCCTCGACCTATTCCGAGCCCTACAACGCGGCGCGGATGTTCGCCTCGCTCGATCACATCAGCGGCGGCCGGGCCGGCTGGAACGTCGTCACGACAGCCTATGCGCCCGCAGCCGCGAATTTCGGCCGGGACATGCAAGACGATCATGCGCTGCGCTATCGCCGGGCCAACGAGTTCGTCGACGTCATGAACGGGCTGTGGGACAGCTGGGACGACGACGCCTTCATCCGCGACCGCGCGAGCGGCATCCATTTCGATCCGGCGAAGCGGCATCCGCTCGAACACAAGGGCGAGTTCTACAGGGTGAAGGGGCCGCTCAACGTCCCAAGGCCGCCGCAAGGCCGCCCCGTCGCGATCAGCGCAGGCGGTTCGGAACCCGGCAAGGAGCTCGCGGCACGCACCTCGGAGGTCGTCTTCAGCGTCGACCGCGATCTCCCCAGCGCACGCGCCTATTATCAGGACCTCAAGGGCCGCATGGCGAAGCACGGCCGGGCACCGCATGAGCTGGCGGTGATGACCGCGCTGAACCCCTTCGTCGGCGAAACCGACGAACAGGCGCAGGAGGCGTTCGCCGAGCTCCAGGGCAGGATCCATCCCGATGTTGGCCGCGCGATTCTGTCTGTCGATCTCGAGGTCGATCTGCGCGGGCTGCCCGTCGATGAACCGATCCCGGACGGGATGCTTCCAGCCAGGGCAAACGCCACCACCTCCTATTTCGACATGATGCGGCAGGCGATGGGCGAGAAGACGCTGACCGTCCGCCAGCTCTACGAGGCAGTCGCAGCATCGCGGGGCGGCATGAACGCGGTGGTCGGCTCCGCCAGGACGATCGCCGACCGGATGGAAGAATGGTTCTGCGACGGCGCCACTGACGGCTTCATGGTGCGGATCTCGCATCTACCGGACGGGCTGGACAGGTTCGTGTCTTTGGTCGTGCCGGAGCTGCAGAGGCGCGGTCTGTTCCGCAAGGACTACGCGGGCACGACGCTGCGCGATCATCTCGGGCTTGCGCGCCCGCAGCCGCGCCGCGGCTGATCCGTGGATTCAGTGAAGACCTTGCCGGATGAAAGCAAACAAAGATGGTTTGTATGCTTTCATGAATGGCCTCAAAATGGGCTGATAGTGCCATGAGCGTGGGTGGAACGCTGCACCTGCCGGGATAACAGACCATGTATCCCGGCTCCTCCAAATCCCTGTCCGGCAGCAGTCGACCAGCACTCCGGACGGCCGATGTGGCTTGACGGCCTGTTCGTGACATGGGCGATGCGAAGTCGTCGCGCGCCGCCTCCACCATAAGCGCCATGCGATCGAGCGTCAGATCGCCCGGAACGTCGATCGTCAACTCCTCAGCACCGCGCCGGCATTCCCAAGCATAGCGCTCCCCGCAGAGCATCCTAAGCTGAATGTACGGTGGTTATCGAGGTCGCTCGAGCGGGTCCGAGAATTGCTTAGCAACCGAAACCCGCGAGGGTCTCGATTCCTGGAGCTTGTCATGTTCGACATCGCAATCGATGCCCCGAGACGGGGATGCCCGCCTCGACAGGGCAAACAACCCCTGAGCGCACGTAGCGATCGCGGCCGCTCGCACCCTTGACACCCTATGAAGGAAGATCAAATGAACGACACGGTTCTGGATCATCTTAGCAGGTCGCTCGGGCTGGCGCTCGACGATGGCATCAGGGCCGAGGTCCGGCCGGCGCTTGAACAGTTCATCGAGCAGGGCAGGATGTTGCTGGACACCGTCGCTCAGCTCGACGACACGCTACCCGCACCGGTCTTCGTTGCCGATGTCTGAAACAGCCTACGCAATTGCTGCCGATATCCGCAGCGGGCAGAGAAGAGCCGTCGACGTGGTCGGTGCGGCTCTGGCCCGCATCGCCGAGCATGACACGGCCATCAACGCCTTCACCGCAGTGGTGGGCGAGCAGGCGCTCGCCGATGCGGCCATAGTCGATGCCAAAATCGAGCGTGGCGAGGAGGTCGGCCCGCTGGCCGGCGTCCCCTTCGCCGTCAAGAACTTGTTCGACGTCGCTGGGTTGACGACGCTCGCAGGCTCAAAGGTTCTGCAGGATGCGTCGCCCGCAGTCAGCGACTCCTTTGGCGTCGCCACGCTTCGTCGGGCCGATGCGGTGCTTGTCGGCGCACTGAACATGGACGAGTTCGCCTGCGGCATCACCACGGAAAACGCCCATTACGGGCCGACCCGTAACCCCCTTGCCCTTGAGCACGTCGCCGGCGGCTCCTCTGGCGGCTCCGCGGCGGCAGTCGCTGCCGGCATGGTTCCGCTGACGCTCGGCACTGACACCGGCGGCTCGATTCGCGTCCCCGCCGCGATGTGCGGCATCTGGGGCTTGAAGCCGACCTTTGGGCGGCTTTCGCGGAGTGGTGTCGTCCCCTTCTCCTGGAGCATGGACCACATCGGCCCGTTGGCCGCCGATCTCCGGGATCTCGCTCTCGGCTACGATGTGCTGCAGGGGCGGGACGTTCACGACCACGCACAGGCAGACCGGCCTGCTGCTCCGGTTTCTCATTTGCTCAACGGCACCGCCAGCGGGCTCAGGGTCGCGATGCTCGGCGGCTGGTTCTTCGAGAATGCGAGCGAGGATGCAATCGGCGTCGTCACCGAGGCAGCGAAGCGGATCGGTGTGACGAGGACAGTCGTGCTCGACCGCACGGATGCAGCGCGCGCAGCGATGAACCTGATCGTGATGAGTGAGGCCGGCGCGTCACAATTGCCGGCACTGCGTCAGCGTGCCCGCGACTTCGACCCCATGACACGCGGCCGCATGCTCGCCGGCGCCATGCTGCCCGCCGCCTACATCAGCGCCGCGCAGCGGTTCCGCTCCTGGTATCGACGACAGGCGGAGGCCCTGTTCCGTGAGGTCGACGTGCTGATCGCCCCGGCCCTGCCATTTCCGGCAATCCGGATCGGCCAGGACAGCATCCTGCTCAACGGCAGGCAGGTCGCCTCGCGGCCATGCTATCCGGCCCTGACGGCTCCTCTCAGCTTCATCGGCCTGCCGGTGATCAGCATGCCTGTGCCGCGACCGGGCGGATTGCCGCTCGGCATCCAGATCGTGGCGCGTCCTTTCGCCGAAGGCGACGCCTTCCGGGTTGCTGCGGCACTCAAGGAGATTTGACGATGACCGCCTATCTGCTCTGTCCAGACCTCACTATCCGAGGCGCCGAGGAGCCGGAGGCGCGGCCGGAGGCAGTGCTCGTCGAGGACGGGAGGATCGCCGCCATCGGCCCGGCCGATGCCATCGGCGCCGGCGCGCAACGGATCGAACTCAATGGGCAGATCCTGCTGCCGGGTCTAGTCAACGCCCATCAGCACGGGCGCGGCATCACGAGTCTGCAGCTCGGCTACGAGGACGGCATCCTCGAACACTGGATGATCGACCGACGTCGCCGGCGCTCGATGGATCCCTATGCCGCCGCCTTGCTGGCGGCGGCGGAGATGATCGCGGCCGGTGTCACTGCCACGATCCAGGCCAACACGCCCTACGGCACGGGCGATTATGCGAACGAACTGCGCGGCTCGATCCGGGCCTATACCGAGGCGGGCTTGCGCGCCATGGTTGGGGTCGGTGCGATGGACCGCGCCTTCTTCGTCTATCCGCATGAGGCCGATGAACATTTTCGCGCGACTTTGCCCGAGGATTTGGCACCTGCCGCCTACCCATCCGGGACCGTCTATGCCGGTGACGGGCCGGCGACGATCGCGCTGATGGAGAGCCTGCGGGCGGAGACAGCCGGCTCGACGCTGATCTCGCTCGCCTATGCTCCCGCGGGGCCACAATGGGTGTCGGACGGGCTGTTCGCCGCGCTCGCCGCCGATGCGAAGCGAAATGGCACACCGATCCATATGCATGCACTTGAATCCTGGGCGCAGGTGCGCACTCTTCAGCGGCTCTACCCAGAGGGGCTGATGCGCCGGATGGAGGCCCTCGGCGTTCTCGGCCCGCTCACCTCGTTGGCGCATGCCGTCTGGCTCAGCGACGACGACCTTGCCGTCGCCGCCCGGCATGGCGTAACCGTCGTGCGTAATCCCGGTTCGAATCTGCGCCTCAGGGCCGGCATCGCCCCGCTCGACGCTTATCTCGAAGCCGGCGTCAGCGTTGCGATCGGAACCGACAATACAGCCATCAACGACGACGAGGATCTGCTGGCTGAACTGCGGCTCGCCGGACGGCTGGCCGGCGGCGCCGGTTGGCGGGACGCGACCGGCCCCGATGCGCGCGCGCTGCTACGCATGGCGACGACGGCGGGAGCCAGCGCGATGGGGCTTGCTGGCCAGATAGGCATCATCCGTGCGGGCGCCCGCGCGGACATCATCGCGATCGACCGCTCGGCACTGGGATCCTATGTCAGCCCGGCGATTGCCCCACTTTCATTGCTGATGGGCCGCGCAGGCGCGCGGCATGTGCGGATGACAATGTGCGACGGGCGCATCCTCTATCGCAACGGTCATTATGCCGATCTCGACATTGAGGCCGTACGGGCCGCGGCGGCGGCCTCGGCGAGCGGCGCCGAGGAGGTTCGCAATGCCGAAAATGTCGAGAAGTTGCTCGGCATTGCTAACCGGCACTATGTCGATAACGAGCACGCGGGTACCGCCGTGACCTGGACGCCCCGCGCGCGCAACTGGATCGCGCCGATTTCCGAGGACTGAGCGGCGATACTGCACCCGAGCATGAGGTCATCGGTGATGACCGCCTCCACCGCCAACGGGATTCGCCTCGTCGTCACCGCTTAGCGCGCCTGAGTGGCGACGCTGTTCGCAAAGGCTGGCTGCGGGCAGCCAAGGCGAGCCCGGCACTACCCCGCGACACCTATGGTGCGGGCGAAGATTTTGCGCAGCGCCTGTTGTCCCAGCACGGCAAGGCGCGAGGGCCCCGCCTAAGGCGGCAGCAACGGGGCGGATCCGGTCAACGCCGTCGCGCTCTCCATGTCCGCTTTCCGGCACGCCGCTAGAGTCCGCTCCTGGCGGATACCGTTGAAAAAGTCGGCCCTGAGATCGGCGCTGGCGGGGAGCGGATTTAGCAGAGTAGGGCTTCGCTTGGTCAGGCAGGCCTGACCTGCGGCCCGTTTGGCTTGAGTTTGGCGAGCTTCCTGAGGTTCTGGGCTGCTGCGGCGAGGTGGAACTCGTCTCTGGCGCCATTCGGTCCGCGCAGTCGCAACCGGTCGAGCCGCAAGATGCGCTTGAGGTGAGCAAACAGCATCTCGACCTTTTTCCGTTCGCGCCGCGAGGTGACATAGGCGTCGGTCTCGGCGATGTCCCTGGCCATGTCGCGGGCGCCCTCATGGATCGAGCGCAGGATCTTGCGAGCGGGCATGTTGGGTGAGCACTGCGGCTTCAGCGAGCAGGCGTCGCAGTCGAACTTGCTGGCGCGGTAACGCATCATGCCCTCGTCATCGACGAGCGGCCGCTCGGTTCGATAGGCCTTCTGGCGCGGCCTCAACTCCTTCCCGCCCGGGCAGGTGTAGCGATCGCGCGCGTGGTCATAGGCGAAGTCGGAGCGGCTGAAGGTGCCGTCGCTGCGCTGGGATTTGTCGAAGACCGGGATATGCGGCTCGATCCCGCGCTTATGCACCAGCCAGGCGAGGTTCTCGGCCGAGCCATAGGCGCTGTCGGCGGCTAGCCTGGCCGGCCAGAGGCCAAAACGCTCCTGCGTTCGGTCGAGCATGGTCCGGGCCGAGCCGACTTCGGCCTGCCGGATGGCGCGGCTGGCCTCGACATCGACGATGACGGCGTGGTCGAGGTCGATCAGGTAGTTGGTGGCGTAGGCGAAGAAGGCATGCCCCTTCAAAGCGCCGGTCCATTGCGCGGCCGGATCGGCGCGCGACACGAACTTCGGCTTCGCCTCGCTCGCCGCGCCCCAGGCGGCCTCATCGAGCGTATCGAGATATTCGCGCACCGAGCGACGCGTCCGGGCGAGATCGTGCCAGTCGACCAGCTCTGAGGCGTCCGCGGAACGTTGCTTGTTCGCATCGGCCTTGATCAGGCTGGCATCGACCGCGAAGCCTTCTCCGCCCACGAGCCCTTCTTCGATGCAACGCCGGACGGTCGTCTCGAACAGCTCACGCAGAAGATCGCTCTCGCGGAAGCGGCCATGCCGGTTCTTCGAGAAGGTCGAGTGATCGGGAACGTCGCCCTCAAGCCCGAGCCGGCAGAACCAGCGATAGGCGAGGTTCAGGTGCACCTCCTCGCACAGGCGCCGCTCGGAACGGATGCCGAAGCAATAGCCGATGAGCAGCATCCGGATCATCAGCTCCGGATCGATCGAGGGCCGACCCATCTCGCTGTAGAACGGCCGCAGATGTGCGCGGATCTCGGAAAGATCGACGAACCGGTCTATCGACCGCACCCAATGATCGTCCGGCACGTGACGCTCAAGACTGAACTCGTAGAACAGCGCCTCCTGCGCCACCCGCCGTTCACCCATCATCGCGCCGCCCTCCGCCCAAGACGACTGAATCAGGACTTCACACCCGCAGCAACGACGACTTTTTCAACGACATCGGCGCGAGGCGGCCACGCACCACGCAAATGAGCCTTGGAAGAGGCTGATTGGCGCCTGCGCATTTGATAGTATTGTCTTGGATGCGGCACCCCACGAAGGGGATATGCCATGGATACCCAAGCGCAAGACGAACTGCAGCATCAGGCTTGGAACTTCGGACGAATCATCGGCCCGAAGCCACCTCTGAAGCCAAGGCACATCTGGGCTATTCGCACCCGGCTACAACATGACGGGCGTGTTCGCGATCTCGCCATGTTCAACCTCGCGATCGACAGCAAGCTACGCGGATGCGATCTCGTTCGCCTTCGCGTCGGCGACGTCATCCTTGGCGGCACGGTTCGGCTCCGAACCGCCATCGTTCAACAGAAGACCGGGCGGCCCGTACCATTCGAACTAGGTGTTTAGTCCCGGCATTTGGTGGATTGGATCGAGGGTGAATCGTTTCCGGCTCTGAAGTCCAGCGCTTGCAGATGAACTCGTAGGGCGTGAGGCCTTTGAGGGTCTTCAGGCGCCGGCCGAAATTGTAAGCTGAGACGAAGTCCTGGAGGTGACGATCGAGCTGGTCGTGGCTGTCGTAGTGATAGCGTTTGACGGTCGCGTCTTTGATCGTCCGGTTCATTCGCTCGACCTGCCCATTGGTCCAGGGATGGTTGATCTTGGTGAAGCGGTGCTCGATGCCATTCTCGCGGCAGCGCATCGCGAACATGTGGGTGATGTAACGGGCCGTGGGACCGTTGGCGTAGCGCGGCGGGAAGCGGAATTGGATGCCGTTGTCGGTCAGGATCGTATGGACCCTGTAGGGAACGGCTGCGATCAGGGCGACGAGGAAAGCTGAGGCCGTCACCCGGTTGGCGCTCTCCACCAGTTGCACGAAGGCGAATTTGCTCGTCCGATCGATCGCGACAAACAGATAGAGCTTTCCTTCGGCGGTCTGGACCTCGGCGATGTCGATGTGGAAGAAGCCGATCGGATAGGACTTGAACCGCTTCTTCGGCTCCTTGTCGCCCTCGATCTCCGGTAGCCGGCTGATGCCGTGCCGTTGCAGGCAGCGATGCAACGACGAACGGGTCAGATGCGGGATCGTGGCCTGAAGCGCGTAGAGGCAGTCATCCAAAGGCAGCAGGGTATGTCGTCGAAAGGCGACGATGATCGCCTCTTCCTCGGCTGACAGAACCGTCGAAGCCGGCTGCTGCGGGCCCGTCGGCAGATCAGCCACCGAGGCCCGCTTCTTCCACTTCGCGACGGTCTTCTGGTTGAGGCCGTAGCGCTTTGCCAGAGCCCTCAGGCTCGCTTGACTATGCTGTATCGCTCGACGGATCGCCTCCGTCGTTGTGGCGCTCCCGTGCAGAACCTGGCCCATAGTGCCTCCTTCCATCCGATGGAAAAGATCGCACCATCAAAACCTGGGATCAAACAGGAGAGGGAGGCCTCGGCTTACATATTGCTTGACCAGTCAGATAATCGAATACTTCGACGGTAGCCGGAGCTATGTCGCCGAATGGACCAGGCATCATTACCCGCCAGGCTACCGGGCGGCGTCGGGCTCGCGTTTGGGGAGTTTTGCCTCCATCCTGATCAGCACCGCCTGTTTCAACATAACGAACCAGTACAGGTTGGAAGCCGAGCTCTTGAAATTTTGATCGCCTTGACCGAGCGCGTCGGCGAGGTTGTTACTAAAGATGAATTGCTGGCACGCGCCTGGCCAAACGCTACTGTCGAAGAGTCGAACCTCAGAGCTCAGGTAGCCCTGCTTCGGAGAATCCTTGGCGATAACCAGGCCGCCGCGCACTACATCGCTGCGGTTCCAGGCCGCGGCTACCGGTTTGTGGCTCCGGTCTTGTATTCCGATCTCAATATCAAAGCCGAGTTAGTCGGCGCCCAGAGCAACCTCCCACGACAGCTGACGCAGGTAATCGGGCGTGAGCAGGCGATCAAGGCCGTACGAGGCCGCTTTCAGAGATCCCGTCTCACCACGGTCGTGGGACCGGGCGGTATCGGCAAGACCACGCTCTGTCTCGCCATTGCTGAACAACTCTTGTCGTCGTATGAGCATGGCGTCTGCTTTCTTGATCTGGCGCCGCTTGCGAACGCCCAGCTTGTGCCAAGCGTTCTGGCGGCTGCACTCGGTCTTGCTGACGGGACTTCGGACCCGCTTCCCGGTGTGATCACGTATTTGCGTGAAAGGCGGATGCTGCTGATCTTCGACAGTTGCGAGCTGGTTCTTGATGCTTCAGCTCGGTTGGCGGAGACGCTTCTCAAAAAAGCTCCAGAACTTCACATCCTCGCCACCAGCCGAGAGGCTTTGCGGGCGGAAGGCGAAAGCGTTTATCGCCTCGCTCCCCTCGAGATGCCCGCCGCGTCTGCGGGATTGACCGCCGCGGACGCACTAACTTTCCCGGCCGTCCAGCTGTTTGTCGATCGCGCGACGTCACTCGGCAGTGGCTTCGAGCTCGACGACAATGAGGCGCCTGTCGTCGCTGACATCTGTCGCCAGCTTGATGGGATTGCATTGGCGATTGAGCTTGCGGCGGGCCGCGTCGAGGCGTTTGGCACGCGAGGAATCGCGGAACTCCTCGACGACCGCTTCCGGCTGTTGACTGGCGGTCGGCGTACCGCTCTCCCGAGGCATCAGACGCTCGCTGCTACGCTCGATTGGAGTTACGAGGCGCTGTCGGCGCCGGAGCAGGCGGTCCTGCGTCGCCTCGCCGTGTTTGCCGGCGAGTTTACGCTTGAGGCCGTCAACGCCATCATGAGCGGTGCCGGCGACTTAGCCACCGACATCCGCAATCATCTGGCAAATTTGATCGCTAAGTCTCTCGTCGCGGCGGAAGCCCACGGAGAAGTCGCACGCTACCGGTTGCTCGATACAACCCGTGCCTATGCGCTGGCCAAACTTTCGGAACGAAGCGAGCTAGGTTGCGCCATGCGGCGCGTGGCCGACTATTTGTGCGCAGTGCTGAAGCACGCGCATGGCGAAGTCGACACATTGCCCGGTGATGAGTGGCTCGGCCGGTACGGCCGACACATCAACAATGTGCGCATGGTTCTGGACTGGACTTATTCGACCCAGGGCGATTCAGAGGTCGGCCTCGCAGTGACCGTGGCCGCCATCCCGCTTTGGTATCAGCTGTCGTCGGTCGACGAATGCCTGAGCGGTGTTCAGCGCGCATTGTCGGGCCTTGGCCCGGGAGCAGTCCGGGATGCGCAGGCGCGCCAGGTCATGCAGCTTTACCGAGCTCTCGGTCTGTCTCAAGCTTTCAAGGTCGGCTTCGCGCCGCAAGCTCCGGCTGCGTTCGCCAAGGCATTGGAGATAGCCGAAGACCTCGCCGATGGTGAGGCTCAGTTGGAGGCCCTTTGGGGTTTGTGGCTCTGTCAGGTAGGCATGGGTGAGTACCGAGCGTCACTTGAACTCGCACAACGGTTCATGACGCTCGCCGAAAGTAGCCTCGATCGCTTCATCGGCGATCGGATGCTCAGCATGACACTGTTTTCGATGGGGGATTGTCGGGGCGCTCGTAATCATGCCGATCGTATGCTTGCTCACGATGTCTCCGCCGCCGGAAGCAGCCCAGCCAGTTCGGTACGCTTTCGATTCGGACAATCCGTGACCGCCCGCGTGCAGCCGGCTCAACTCCTCTGGATGCAGGGCTTCCCTGATCAGGCAGTGGAGGCTGTGCACCACGCAATCGATGCTGCTCGAGAAACCGGCCACGCGATTTCACTATGTGATGCCTTATCGCGTTGGGGATGTCCCGTCTGGGTTCACGTCGGGGATTTGGCGGCTGCGGATCTCGCGATCACGACTTTGCTCGACCAGGCGGCAACAAATGCGCTTGGCCCATGGGAGGTATTCGGCCGCTGCTGGAAGGGCACGCTCTTGATCAAGCAGGGTCTGCTTGACCGCGGGATTCCACTTCTCCGGACGGCGCTGGGCGAACTTCAACAGGGGAGATTGTTCACTCTCTACAACATCAGATTTTCCGGCTTCCTCGCCGAAGCGCTAGCGCTTTCGGGGCAAGTCGATGAGGCTCGCTCACTCGTCGAAGCCGCTATCCTGCGGAGCGAGGAAAAAGAGGAGCTTTGGTGCGTCGCCGAGCTTTTGCGCGTCAAGGGCGAGATTCTGTTGCAGGAAGGCGTCGGCGCAGCTTTGGTCGAGCCGTGTTTCCTTGAATCTATCAAGCGGGCGCAACAGCAGGACGCTCTGTCGTGGGAGCTCCGAGCCAGCATGAGCTTTGCCCGTTTCCTACGCGGCCGCGGGGAGATCGTTCAAGCGCATCGGTCGCTGGCGACGGTGTACAGCCGGTTCGGCGAAGGCTTTGAGACAGCCGATCTGAGAGCCGCGAAGGCTCTCCTGGCCGAATTGTCCTAGCCTGACCATCAGCGCGTTTGTACGCAGCGCTGGCGCGGCCACACAAGAATTCACGAGAATTCTCTGGCTGCCGGTTGGCCTGTTGGTCATCGTCTGTGTGCCGCAGGGTAAGCGGCGAATGTCCTCACAGAGGCGTCAGACGATGACCACTGCAGCCGCAATGGACGCACTAGTCCTCAACGAAACCAATGCACCTTTTACTCGGGCGAGCATCGCTCGCCCGGAGCCAGCAGCAGGCCAGGTCCTGGTCCGCGTCAAGGCGAGCGGCGTGAACCCGCTCGACCTCAAAATCAGGAGTGGAAACGCGGCACACGCGAAACACCCCTTTCCCGCGATCCTTGGAATGGATCTCGCCGGCACTATCGAGGCGCTCGGGGCCGGCGTCACCGGCTTCGCTTTTGGAGACGAGGTGTACGGGCTGACCGGAGGCGTCGGGGGGCTTCAAGGATCGCTGGCGCAGTTTGCTGCGGTCGATGCCAGCCTTCTTGCGCCGAAGCCCGTCAATCTCAGCATGCGCGAGGCCGCCGCGCTCCCCCTCGTGTTCATCACGGCGTGGGAAGGTTTAGTCGACCGAGCCCAGGTCCAGGCCCGGCAGAGGGTTCTGGTTCAGGGTGCCGGTGGCGTGGGGCTGATGGCGATCCAGATCGCTCGGGCTTTCGGCGCTGAGGTGTTCGCGGTCGATAGGGCCTCCAAGGGAGGGGCTATCGAGGAATTGGGGGCCACTGCGATCGACCGCGAGCAGGCAACTTCTCAGGAGTATGTCGACGATCACACCAGCGGCCGCGGCTTCGACGTCGTCTACGATACCGTGGGGGGTGTTGCCCTTGACGCCTCGTTCCACGCGGTCCGCCGCTTCGGCCATGTGGTGAGCTGCCTCGGATGGGGCACTCACTCGCTCGCTCCACTGTCGTTCCGCGCCGCGAGCTATTCGGGCGTCTTCACCCTGTTGCCGATGCTGACGGGTCAAGGTCGTGAGCACCATGGCGAGATCATGCGCGAGGCAACGAGGCTGGTAGAGTCCGGGAGGGTCAAGCCGTTCGTCGATCCACGCAGGTTTGAATTCCACGCAGTGGCCGACGCCCACCGCGAGGTCGAAAATCGCAGCGCAAGCGGCAAGATCGTCGTCGATATCGCCGACTAACACGAACTCCAACTCACCTTTTCCAGGAGCGATGTCATGCCCTTCGTCAACGTCAAGCTGGTCGACGGCGTCTTCACACCCGAAGAGAAGCACGCAATGGCCAAGGCCCTCACCGACGTCATGGTCCAATTTGAGGGATCGGAAGCGTTCCGCGAGGTCGTATGGGTGCTGATCGAAGAGTTGCATACTGATGGCTGGCATATCGGCGGAAGGCCGTTCGAGGGGCCGAAGTCGCTGATGGACACGCTCGGCAAATCCAAGGCCATCTACGAGACGATCAACGGCAGGCCGACCAGCCGGAGTGAGTTGGCCGCCGCCGCGCCCGTCCGAGCCTGATCGGTTCGCTGACTGCTGACCATTGAGCGTCCGGTCGCGCAGCGGGATTGCGTGGCTACACGCAACTGCAACCGGCAGAGAGATGGCGATGACGACATCAAATCCGTCACCTGCGCGGGGCGCATCACGCCGCGATGTCCTGGTGACCGCGGCGAGTGCAGCGGCCGCGGCCGGGATTCCCAGCGCGGCGCAGGCCCAAATCGCAAAGCCAGACCTGACGAACAATCTTTTCAGAGAACGAGGGAAGCATCCGATGAACACGATTACGACCAAGGACGGCGCGCAGATCTACTTCAAGGATTGGGGGGCGGGACAGCCCATCGTCTTCCATCACGGTTGGCCGCTCAGCGGTGACGACTGGGACAATCAGATGCTGTTTTTCCTGGGAAAGGGCTTCCGGGTAATCGCCCACGATCGGCGAGGTCATGGACGCTCCTCGCAGACCGCGACGGGCAACGACATGGACACCTATGCGGCGGATGTCGGCGAGCTGGCAGCCGCGCTCGACCTGCGCGATGCGATCCATATCGGTCATTCAACCGGCGGCGGCGAAGTGACGCGTTACGTTGCCCGCCATGGCAAGGGGCGGGTCGCCAAGGCCGTGCTCATCAGCGCAATCCCGCCAGTCATGGTGAAATCGGATCGCAACCCGAACGGCACACCAATCGCTGTCTTCGATGATTTGCGTGCCCAGCTCGCTGCCAACCGGGCCCAGTTCTACCTCGATGTGCCCAGCGGACCCTTCTACGGCTTCAATCGCAAGGGCGCGAAGGTATCGGAAGGCCTGATCCGGAACTGGTGGCGCCAGGGCATGATGGGCGGTGCGAACGCGCATTACGACTGCATCAAGGTATTCTCGGAAACCGATTTCACCGAAGACCTCAAGAAGATCGACGTGCCGGTCCTCGTCATGCACGGCGACGACGATCAGATCGTGCCGATCACGGACTCCGCCCAACTGTCGGTCAAGCTGCTGAAGAACGGAACGCTCAAAGTCTACAAGGGCTTTCCGCACGGCATGTTCAGCACGCATTCCGACGAGATCAATCGGGACTTGCTCGCCTTCATCAAGGCGTAGCAACCATAGCTTGGACTCAGACGGCTTCGGCCCATCCGCGTCCTCCCTCCGCCTTTACCCACCAACGCGCCAGCCTCGCGCTGCGCGCCCGAGGAAGGCATTGTCATGACCCAGGAATTCAGGCTTTCGCGCCGCGGATTTTGCCTGTGCTGCATCGGCGCGGGCACAATCACTGCAACCGATGGCTGGCTGAGCCCAAGGCACGCCTTCGCCAAGGCCCAGGGCATCGTCGACATGATCCGCGCCGAAGCCGCGAAGGCGCCGATCGCCGTCCACAAGCTACGTGGCGATGTGGCCGTGCTGGAAGGATCCGGAGGAAACATCGCTGTACTGACCGGGCCCGACGGGAAGCTGCTCGTCGACGCTGGCATTACCGCGTCCCGACCACGGATCATCGAGGCTCTCGACGCACTCGGCCGTCAACCCGTGAAGCACCTGATCAACACGCATTGGCATTTCGACCATGCGGACGGCAATGAATGGCTCAACAAGGAAGGGGCGGCGATCCTCGCCCACGACAATGCCCGCAAACACCTCATGGCGGCGCAGAGGGTTGAGGATTGGGATTTCAACTTCCCACCCTCGCCCCCAGGCGCATTGCCGGCCGAAACCATCTCCGACGAGAAGTCCATCCGGCTGAATAACGCGACGCTGCTACTCAAGCACCGTCCCAACGCTCACACGGACGGCGACATCACAGTGAGCTTCGCAGAAGCGGATATTATCCACGCTGGCGACATCTACTGGAACGGAATCTACCCGTTTATCGACTACTCGACCGGAGGAAGCATCGACGGCACGATCCGCGCGGTCGAGGCGATCCTGTCTGGCATAAGCGACCAGACGACCGTTATTCCGGGGCATGGCCAACCCGTTAGCAACAAGGCGGAGCTCAAAGGCTACCACGACATGCTCGTTGGCATTCGCGCGAATGTCGCCAAGCTGAAACGGGAAGGTCGCTCTCTGGACGAGATCGTCGCCGCCAAGCCCACGGCTCAGTTCGATGAGAAATGGGGCCAGTTCGTCATCGGCCCGGCCTTCTTCACTAAGCTCGTTCACGAGGGCGTGTGACGGATCTTTTATCGATCGACGCTTCGCTCGTCGATCGAGGTCAGAACTTTGCCCGCAAACGTAACCCAGGAGCGGTGCCGCAAGTTCGGCGCTGCAATAATCAATCCGAACGGTGTGTCCCCATGTCCAAAATCGAACATGCTATAATCATCGATATTCCGGTCACCCTGCAGAACGTAAAGTCGGTGCACAGCATTGGCGGACTTGCGTTCGAAGGCGATCTACCAGCGTCGCTGTTCCATCTAGATCTGATCACCGGCGACATCAGCGATTGGAATGCCCACTCCGAGGTCATTGCGGTGTTCCATACCAACGCCGGGCACGTGACGCTGAACGACCAAGCTTATAATGCCGCTCGAAACATCAAGACCGGCAACCCGTACCAGGGCCTGGTCGCCGATTTGATGAAGCGCGGGGTGAACATTGAACTCTGCGGCGCAACCGCGAAGGCGAACGGCTGGGGCAATACGGATTTGCTGCCGGATGTGAAGATCAACCTCGACGCGATGGCCAGAACGATTCAGCTCGTTCAGCAGGGTTTCGTGAAGATCACTGAATAACTTGGCGCAAGTAGCCGGCCGCTGCGCAGCCGATTCGCTTCATGTCCGATTGGACGCTGGCGCGAGATGACGTGCCATCGTCTGCGGAGCATCGGTCGGCTTTGGGATCTGCCGCGTCACCAAAGCAGGGAGTGCGATATGATCGGCAAGCCAATAAAGGTCGGTATCATAGGCGTCCATCCCGACAAGGGCTGGGCGACGACCGCGCACATCCCGGCGCTGAAGGGTCTTTCAGATTTCCGCCTTACAGCGATTAGCCATAACAATCTCGATATCGCGACCGCAGCCGCCGGTAAATTTGGCGTGCCTTATGCAATGGGAACGGCCGAGGAACTGGTTGCCTCTCCTGACGTCGACTTGGTTGTCATCGCGGTCAAAGTCACCCGGCACAATGACCTTGTCACCAAAGCGATTGCGGCGGGAAAGGCCGTGCTCTCAGAATGGCCTCTCGGAATCAACATCTCTGACGCCGTGGCGATGCGTGACTTTGCTCGATCCAAAGGCGTCGCTACCACAATAGGCCTGCAGACTCGTGCTGCGCCGCCATTTGCATATGCCCGCGATCTCATCCGGGACGGATATCTGGGCGAAGTTCTTTCAGCCACGCAAATCGGCTCCGGCATCGTCTGGGGAGAAGCGATGAGCACCAGCTTTGCTTATACGCTCGATAGGGCAGCCGGCGCGGCGATGCTTAACGTACCCTTCGCTCACTCGATCGACGCACTGCTTTACGCGCTGGATAGCCGCTTTGAGGCAGTAACCGGAACTCTCGTGACCCGCCGTCAGACAATCCGCCTCGAGGAAACTGGAGCTGAGCTGCCCATGACGGTCCCTGATCAGGTGATGGTGAGTGGCCATCTGGCGAATGGCGTCGCCGTTGCGGCGCATTTCCGCGGCGGCCTCTCGCGCGGCACCAATTTTCATGTCGAGATCAATGGCACGAAGGGTGATCTAATTATAACGAGCCCCGTCGGATATGTGGGTCTCGGCGGCTTCAAGCTGATGGGAGCAAGCGGGGGCGGACCATTGGAGGAGCTGGGTGTTCCGCCGAATTTCAAGGCCGAACGCTTTGGCGAGGGCCCACAGCAGATTCTCGCTATCGCATACGAACGTCTTGCTTCGGATTTTCTGCAGGGAACACAACTCAGGCCGACATTCGACGATGCTGTCACGCTTCATCGCCTGATCGATACGATCGAACACAGCGAGGGTTCGTCCTGCCGTATCTAGCAGCGGACTCATGCGCGCCGCAGCTCTACTCGCGAACGCCCCTGTGAGGCACTGAAGGAAGGCCCGATGAATCTTATCACCACGCCCTTTGGCTTCAGCACAACTGCAGAGCAGGTCCTTTCAGGCATCGATCTGAGGGGCAAGCGCGCACTGGTTACCGGTGCCTCCTCGGGAATCGGAGTGGAAACGGCTCGAACGCTCGCGGCCGCTGGCGCCGAGGTCACCCTGGCCGTGCGCAGGATCGATGCAGCAGAGGCCACGGCTACCGAAATCCGCGCGGCGTATAACGACGCCTCTGTCCTAGTTAGGCAGCTCGATTTGTCCGATCAGGGAAGTGTTAGCCGATTTGTTGCCGATTGGGACGGTGCGCTGCACATTCTAGTCAACAATGCTGGCATTATGGCGCTGCCAACCCTTGAACGCACTCCCGAAGGATGGGAGATGCAGTTCGCCACTAATTTCCTCGGGCATTTCACACTAGCAATCGGATTGCATCGCGCGCTTGCGGCGGCGGATGGCGCCCGAATTGTGTCGGTGAGCTCAAGCGGGAATCTCATCGCACCAGTCATCTTCGATGATCTAAATTTTGACTTTCTGCCCTACGACCCGCTTGTCGCTTACGGCCAGTCCAAGACGGCATGTGCCCTCTTGGCGGTAGAGGCAACGCGACGTTGGTCGAGCGATGGAATCTTTGCCAACTCGCTAAATCCAGGAGCGATCGCCACCAATCTCCAGAAGCATACGGGCGGCCTCAAAACACCTCCCGAGCGTCGGAAGTCGCCGCAGCAAGGCGCGGCAACCTCCGTGCTTCTCGCAGCGTCGCCATTGGTGCAGGGGATCGGCGGGCGCTATTTCGAGGATTGCAATGAGGCCACGACAGTTTCACGCCGTCCGCCCGATTTTACCGGCGTTGCCCGCTATGCACTCGACAGCGGTAATGCAGAGCGCCTTTGGGACACATCGCTCAGGCTGATTTCCTAGTAATTTAGCGGGTCGATAGCAGGCGGCGCTAAACTTCCCGCCGGTTCGGATCTGGACACGTCGGCCGTGAGCTGGGTCGATGGAGTGCTTCGGTGCGTGCCGGCGTTCGTTGGCAGTCGATGGCCGCGGCGTAGCTCCGCTTTCGGGCAAAGACAAAGTCCGGTTGTGGCGCATCTGTCGCGCTCCGTGACCTGCCCATACGGTTAGCTCGCCCTAATGGCCGCCTCCTGAGCTCGCTGAAAACTCTCGATCACTGCGGCATAGTTAGGAGAGACGAGCCCGTAAAGCTCGGCGAGTCCAGCCCCTTCTGGGCGAGCCCAGGTTCGATGGAGTTCCGACAATAGCGCGTTGGCCGATGTCGGTTTGACGCCGCCTTGCACGAAGCGGGCGAGAGACATGCGTGAGACCATTTCACTGGGATCGCCCGACGCATCGAGGACCGCATAGACATCGTACCCCGCGGCGCGAGCGTCCAGCGCGGGAAACATCACGCAGACGCTGGTCCAGACACCTGCCATGACGAGCGTCTTGCGGCCGGTCGCCTCGACGGCGGCGACGAAATCGTCGTTGTCCCACGCGTTTACCTCGCCCTTGCGCGCGACATAGACAGCGTGTGGGGCGAACTGATGGATCTCCGGCATGAGCGGACCATTGGTACCGGCTGGCTCCGAGGCAGTCGTGATCACCGGAATGTTCAAGAGCGTGCAGAGTCGGGCGATCATCTCGACATTTCGGCGCAGGTCGGCGACAGGGATATCCTTGACCGTCTGGAACAAGCCGGACTGATGGTCGAGCAGCAGGACCAGCGTGTCGGACGGATTCATGAGCGCTACGCCCCCACCTGTAGGGAGCACGCTCGGTTTTTCGGACGACGATTCCATCGCTGTTTTCCCGTACGGTTGTCGATTGGTTGGCTGCGTCGGCTGACAACTGTAATGAAGTGTCAAAGCGTGACTTTTCGGTGCCTACTCCCAGCTCGGCATCTCGCGCCGCAGACGTTCGTTCTCCAGGCGTAGGAGTGCCATCTCATCGCGTACTGGCCCGAGCACCACCTCCAACTCCGCTTCGGTGAAGCGCGGTGTGATGTGTTGGGGACAGTTCCAGTCGAAAGCCTCGACCGTGATCAAGACAAGGCGCTCGACGCGACCTGCATAGCGCGGCATTACCAAACGTTCCCCAAGCGCAGGGTCGTCCGCGGCGTCGACGACGCGAATGCGGCCAAAGATCTTCAGGCGCTGCTGATGCGCGTAGTCCATCATGAACAACGACACGCGATCGTTCTCCAGGACATTGCCAGTCGTGATGTACTGCCGGTTGCCGCGGAAATCCGCATAGCCCAGCGTCCCACTGTCAATAACCCGTAGGAAGCCGGTCGGCCCGCCGCGGAACTGCACATAGGGCCAGCCGGTTTCGGACACACTGGCCAGATAGAAGCCATCGCGGGCGGCGATGAACTCCTTTTCGGCGCCGCCGAGCCGGTGGTTGCGGACGACATCATCCTGATGATGGACAGCGTCCGCACGCGCTGAGCGGAGCGCGCTACCGTAGCGCTCGCGCGCGGCGCTGACCGATGGCGTCGACGCAATCTCGAGATATCTGTGACGCATGAAGCCTCCAGCTCAACCGGCAGTGGCGACCATCGGCGCCGCGGCCGGCCATTCAGATTTGCAATGCCCAGTCCGCCACCTGCCAGCGCAACTGCCCTCGGTCGGAGACGATGCGGCCGAGGCCAGGGAAGGGCATATGCGTCGCGGCGATCAGTGCGCCTTCTGCCGCGGCGAGAGGAAAAAAGCGATCGCGCATCGCCTTCGCCGCAGCCCTGTCCTGCTCGAACAGGAAATTCACATCGGTCGCAATCGGGTGCACCACGGGGAAGAGCATGTCGGACACCATGATGAGGCTTTGGCCGGCATCCTCGATCCGCACGCCGATATGGCCGGGCGTATGACCTGTCAGATCGACTATGGAGATACCGCGTGCGATCTCTCGCTCGCCGTCGATCGCCTGCAGCCGCGGATAGAGGCGCACAACCTCTGCCGACATTCGGAAGCTGATCTGCAGATAATCGGGGGCACCGCTGCGCTTCGCCGGGTCGGTCCAGTGGGTGACGTCGCGCCGGTCGATATACAGCTCGGCATTGGGAAAGTTGTTCTGCCCGCCGGCGATCAGGCCGCCCATGTGGTCCTGATGCATGTGTGTCACGATCACTGCATCGATCTGATCGCGGCGCAGACCAAGCGCGGCAAGCGCCTGCGGCAGCGCGCCCGTCTGCCCGATCGAGCCGGCCGGCCCGGCATCGAGCAGGATCCTGCGTTCACCATCCTCGATCAGATACTGATTGAAGACGAAGCGGACGCCGCTGGGACGGGCAACGAATTGTGCCGTCGCAGCCTGTTCGACCTGGGCGGCCGTGCGGCCCGGGAAATAGGTGTAGGGCATGTCCGCGTAGCCATCCGTCAGCGCGGTCACGGTGAAGCGACCGATCCGGATCTGCGCCAGGGGCGTCGCTCCGGCCGCCGCTGGCGCTGCCACGCTGCGCGCCGGGGTGAGGAGAGGTAGGAGGCCGCCCCCGAGGATACCGAGAGGAAGGCCGCTCGCGAAGGCACGGCGGGACAGGTTGGTCATAACTTGCTCCTTCTGATCACTGACGCGACCTGGGGCGTGTCCTCTGGACCGGCCTCGCTCGTCTTACCGCAAAGCTAGTACCTCCAACTCAAGCGTAGTATCCTGCGGTTTTGGGAGCTAGCCTCCCACATACTGGAAGGGATGATGGATCGGTTCGAGGCCATGTCGGTGCTGCTGGCCGTTGTCGAGGCCGGCAGTCTTTCGGCCGGCGCGCGGCAGCTGCGCGCGCCGCTCGCGACGGTCAGCCGCAAGGTGGCGGAGCTTGAACGGCATCTGGGTACCCGGCTCGTGGTACGCACCAGCCGGCGGCTTTCGTTGACCGATGCAGGCCGCACCTATGTCGCGGCCTCGCGGCGGATCGTCGGGCAGCTGGAGGAGGCCGAGCGAGAGGCCGCCGGTGAATACAATGCACCGCGTGGCGCGCTGCATATCACCGCGCCGATTGCCTTCGGGCAGCGCCACCTCTTGCCCATCGCGCTGACCTTCCTGGCGGAGCAGCCCGAGATCACCTTGCGGCTTATGCTGGCAGACCAGCAAGTCGACCTGCTGAACGAGCATATCGATGTTGCCCTGCGGATCGGGCATCTGGCGGACAGTGCACTGATCGCAACGCGTGTCGGGGCCGTCCGACGAGTCATCTGCGCGAGCCCCGCCTACCTCGCCAGGCGCGGCGTGCCGCGCTTACCGGAAGACCTGGCGCAGCATGACGGTATCAGCTTCCAAGGTTTCGCTGCGGCGCCGGAATGGCGCTACCGCGGAGACAATGTGGCCTTCGCCGTCGAGCCCCGCCAAAGGCTGGCCGTCAATACGACAGAAGCGGCGATCCAGGCCGCCCTGGCCGATCTCGGGATTGTTCGTGCCTTATCCTATCAGGTGGAAGAAGAATTACGCTCCGGCCGACTGCAGATCCTCTTACCTGATTTCGCGCCGGAGCCGCTGCCGGTTAGCCTTGTCTATCCTGCGGCCGAGCTGCTGCCGCTGAAGGTAAGGTGTTTCCTGGATTGGACGGTGCCGCGCTTGCGGGCTCGTATGGCGGAGCTCCATACGGAGCGTCCGTGAGGGCAATCAGCGGGGGAGGTCGCCC
This sequence comes from Bosea sp. NBC_00550, assembly GCF_026020075.1. Taxonomy (NCBI): domain Bacteria; kingdom Pseudomonadati; phylum Pseudomonadota; class Alphaproteobacteria; order Hyphomicrobiales; family Alloboseaceae; genus Allobosea; species Allobosea sp. NBC_00550. The sequence continues at coordinate 369,782 of NZ_CP102773.1, read as the reverse complement.
ATTTGCAAAGAGAAAGCCCTGCCTGCGAACGTCTGGTTTCAGGCGGCATCCCAACGTCAGCAGTTGGCGCAGCGCGGCTTCCAGCTTTTTGGAGCGCTGCATCGGATTACAGCCCGTCGAACCAGCTCTTCCATTGCGCTATAAGCCCGGAGCGATCGTCGCGAAGCTGCGCCATGCCATATCCTGGTCACGCATGGGCCAGGTCGTAGCGGACGCGACCCACTCGATCGGCGTCACGGACTGCGCTCACTCTCCTCTTCCGGCGCTTGCAAGCCGGGCTAAACCCCGCTCTATCGTCGCCATGATGAGGACGCCGAGCGGTGGGGCGATACTGTGACACAAGGCGACACTGCCTCCGCACCACTGTCACTTGCGGCGCTGGGCTGGACGGATTTCTTTGCGGATCAATGCGAACCAGATGACGCCTGCTTCCGGCCTGCGCGCATCGACTCCGTGCACCGCGCCCGCATGAGCGCAATCACGCCCGATGGGCCGATCAGGCTCAAGCTGCCCGTCCATACCAATACAGGCGACTTCACGGTGGGTGACTGGGTTCTGGTGGAGCCCGGCACACATCTGCTGCGGCGCCGGCTGGAGCGCGCGACGGTGTTGGCGCGGCGCATCGAGGGCAGCGTGAAGCCGCAGCTTGCCGGGGCCAACATCGACACGCTGTTCATCGTCACCTCCTGCAATGCGGATTTCAACGTCGCGCGCCTGGAGCGCTACCTTGCGCTGGCCAATGAGAGCGGGGCCGAACCTGTCATCCTGCTGACCAAGGCCGATCTCGTGGCGGACGTGCGGCCCTATCTCGACCAGGCCGCCTCCCTGCAGCGCGGGCTGGCTGTTGCAACCGTCAATCCGCGCAGCTCTCACGCTGCGGCTGCGTTCGCGTCCTGGAGTGGCGAAGGCCGCACCCTGGCGCTGGTCGGTTCGTCCGGCGTCGGCAAATCGACGCTTGTGAACGCGCTTGCCGGCACCATCGAGGGCGAACCGCAGCAGACCGGCGACATCCGCGCTCACGACGCTAAGGGACGCCATACCACGACGTCGCGCTCGCTGCATGCGATTGCCAGCGGCGGGTGGGTGATTGATACGCCGGGCATGCGCACGCTCCATGTCAGCGATGCGGCGTCTGGTCTCGAAACGCTGTTCGCCGAGATCACGGAACTAAGTCCGCTCTGCCGCTTCCGCGACTGCACCCATGAGCACGAACCCGGCTGCGCGGTCCAGGAGGCAGTTGCCAAGGGCGTGATCGACGCTGAGCGTTTCGCACGCTGGCGCAAGCTCGACCTAGAGAACAGGGCAAGGACATCGGAGGTGAAGCGGCCGAGGGGGAAGGGGCGGTAGGCGGGGCGTCTGATTCGGCCTGGGCGGGCTCAAGTAGTCGCAAACCTGGCTGCCTCTCGGCCCGCGAACCGAGCAGACAGGTCGATCGCCTTGTGACGCAGATTCGGAAAATCATGCCGACCGCGGTGGATATGCAGTAGGTAGGCCAGCCGGATGTCCGCTTTCAGGCGGCCTGGCAATGTCAGGTTATGGCGCTATCGCGTCGGACGTACCGCACTCAACTGCTCAATCGTGGCCGCTCCCGCTTGGCTGTCAAAGTGTTTTCACCGCCATCTGGCTGCGATGGCGGTGAAACGGTCTAATCCAGGACTCTCGCGCTGGTCGTGCGCCCGAGGCTCGGCCTTACTTGCGCGGCTCCCACTCCCGGCGCGCGAGGGCAAGCCAACCGTTATCGTAGATGGGCTGTCCAAGGATCGACAAAGGCGCGCCGGTATCGTCCTCGAGTTGGTTGTCCGGATTGCCATCGAGGTCCTCATCGACACTGAAGCCGGCGATCCTCGTACATTTGAGCATCAGCGGAAACGCGCCTTCTGCCAGGCGCAGGCCGCCTCTGGTATCGCTCGGATAATGCACTCCGAGAACCTCGCGTAGCTTCGCGATGCGCTCGGCCAGCAGCCAGAACGGGCTCGGCTGGACATGATTGGGGTTATTGGGGTCCGGCTGCGGCCCTAGTGCGACCGGCACGACATGCTCCAGACATTTCGCGATCAGGAAGGACTGGGTCGCATGCCCGCTCGGATAGGCCGGATGCCCCGGAGGATCGATCGGCGCAAGCAGGCTTGGATCGAGGCGGCCGGGCCGCGGGCGATTGAATATGTCCTTGTAGTACATGCAAGAAATTGCCCGAGACGGAGCGCCGTAGCTGCCAAATAATAGGTGTGCGGATGCGTCTGAAGGCTAAACTGCAGCAAGGCGCGGAAATAGCCGATGATGCCGTTGCGTTGAGCCAGCGCCTCGGACATCACTCCTGATCGGAACTGCGCCAGTCGACGCAGGTGCTTCAACTCCCTTTGAAGTGTCGAGCAGTTATCGCCATCGACGTCAGATATGAGATCGATGTCTGTCTGCATGTCGCCGGGCTGCAGCAGTACAGTCCAAGCGGCCTGGCCTGCGACCTTGGGCAACTCCACAAATTCCGCAAGAACGAGCAGAGAGGCGTTGTCGGGCGTGAAATCGGTCAGACACGCCGGTATCGCGCCGGGCGCGATGGGCCAGCAATCTGTCGGCAACTTGGGCGGCCATTCATGGCCCAGGCGCGGCGGCCAGCGATGGCCGCGATAGTCGCCTTCACCTGTCCGGATTGCCATTTCCGGCGCAGCGCCGATGGGACGGAAGACGGAGCGGCGGCCTCCGCCCAGCGCATCGAAGTTCTCGAAGCCCTCCGCGCCGTCGTCTGGCAGGAGCGCACTGGACACGGCATTCTCGATCTCGCGGGGACCGCGGCAGCATTGAGTCGGCCTGCGGTACCCACTGCCCGGCAGCAACGCCGCTCGACAGCCAAGAGCGGATAGGTGGGTTTGCGGCTCGCAACCCCTTGTAAAGAAGTGTTCCTGTCAGTCTACGGCCCCCGCTACCCCCGGGCCGCGACGCCGCGGTTGCCTGATGAATCTCTGACCCGCAGGCCGGCTTGCAACCCTGGATTTCAATAAGCAGTGGCCAGCAGCGCCCGAGATCGGCTCAGATCCCGCTGTCGAATGCCCAGACCGTATGAAACCGGAATTTCATCAGCCTCCAACGGACCGATTTGGCCCAGGCGCGCGTCGCTGTGTGGGTCCGCTTTCGGGCAACCACCAAATGTCCGGTTGTGGCGCGCGACCGACGGAAAATTATATGAGCATCCAGCTTAAGCGTATTCGGGCCGGCGCGGCGTGAACACATCAAGATTGATCACCGGCTCATCGCCGACGACCTCGCCCCAATGCTCGACATTCGATGGGATCACGACTAGCCCCCCGGGACCGATCAGATGCTCCTCGCCGCCGATGAAGAAGCGGATGGTGCCGCTGACGATATACGCGATCTGCTCATGGGGATGGCTGTGCGGTTTGGGCTCGTGGCCAGGCATCAGCCGGTGCAGCGCCACCGTCGCTGCATTACCGGAGAAGGCCTTGCGGTCTACACCCGGGCGCACCGGTGTCCACGGAATCTGGCTCCAGTCGATCTTGTGAATGTCCATGGCAGCGGCTCCGATCGTCGCTCAGTCAGATAGTCATTTGGGTGGTCATTTGGCGGCGCCGAGGATTCCCGACGGGCGGATGAACAGGAACAGCAGCAACACCGACAGCGCTGCGACATTCTTCAATCCGGCGCCGAAGCCAACGATGGCGAGCGCCTGGAGCAGGCCGAGCAGCAGCCCGCCCAGAAAGGCGCCGAAGGGCCGGCCGAAGCCGCCGACGATCGCGGCGATGAAGCCGCTGATCGCGAAGGGCACGCCGACATTGAAGGCGGTGTACTGCGTCGGCGTGATCAGGATGCCGGCGATGGCGCCGAGCGCTGCGCTCAGCGCGAAGGCCAGCGCCAGCATGCGCGAGACCGGTATGCCCTGCAGCGCCGCCGCCTCGCGGTTGATCGAGCAGGCGCGCATCGCCTTGCCGGTCTTGGTGAGGCCGAAGAATGCGGCCAGCAAGCCCACGATCGCGACCGACCCGCCGACGATCCAGATCAGCTGGAAGCCGATCGCGACACCGCCGATCATCAGGGGTGGCCGGTCGGTGAAGACGGGCAGGGTCTTGGGCTGGTCTCCGACCGCGATCAGGGTGAGCCGTTCCAGCACGATCTGCGCGGCCAGCGTCGCCAGGATCATGACGAACATCGTCGCCTTGCGGTTCCAGAGCGGCCGGACCACCACCCGCTCAATGGCGACACCAAGCAGCGCGACCGCCACGATCGCGATCAGGGCGGCCAGCGGCAGGGGCACGCCGTTCCGGGCGAACAGCATGTGGGTGATCATGCCGCCGAGCATTACGAACGCGCCCTGCGCGAAGTTCACGATGCCGCTGGCGTTGTAGATCACGCAGAAGCCGATGCCGATCAGCCCGTAGACGCAGCCGATGCCCAGCCCGCTGACCAGGACCTGCGGGATGTAGGACCAGTCAACCACGGGCCGTCTCCTGAACGTCGGGCGTTGCCGAAGCCGCATCCGTGGCAGGCTTGCCCGTGCCGAGATAGGCCGCGATCACGGTCGGGTTGGCGCGCACCTCGGCGGGCGTGCCCTCGGCGATCTTGCGGCCGAAATCGACCACCACGACGCGGTCGGCCGTATTCATCACCAGTGTCATGTCGTGCTCGATCAGGAGGACGCTGGTGCCCTCCTCGGCGATGCGGCGGACGATCTGTGCCAGCGCGGCCGATTCCTCAGTGTTGAGGCCGGCCGCTGGCTCATCGAGCAGGATGAGCCGCGGCCCCGCAGCCATGGCCCGTGCGAGCTCGAGCATACGCTGGCGGCCATAAGGCAGGCCGAAAGCAGGCTCGTCCGCAAAGGCCGACAGCCCGGCGAAGGCAAGCAGCTCGCGCGCCCGTGCATCGACTGCCGCCTCTTCCTCGCGGGCAGAGGCAGGCCGCAGCAGTGCCCCGAACAGGCCCGCGCTGCCCCGCAGATGGCAGCCGACCTTGACGTTGTCGAGCACGCTGAGATCGTCGAACAACTTGACCAGCTGGAAGGTTCTGACCAGTCCGGCTGCGGCGATAGCGGCCGGGGGGCGGCCGGTGATGTCGGCGCCTTCGAACAGGATGCGGCCAGCGCTGGGCGGCAGGGAGCCCGCGATCAGGTTGAACAGCGTCGTCTTGCCGGCGCCGTTCGGGCCAATGATAGCCGTGACACCCTCCGTGGGCACCTCGAACGAGACGTTGTCGACCGCGACCAGCCCGCCGAAACGGCGCGTCACGCCTTCCAGGCGAAGCCGGCTCATGAACGACCTCGCGGCGAAAACAGGCTGGCGAGGCCGCGCGGCGCATAGATCAGCAGCAGGATCAGCGCTGCGCCATAGGCGAGGTCCTGATAGTCCTTGAAAGCACGGAACGTCTCGGGCAGCAGGCTGACGATCAGCGCCCCGACTAAGGGTCCGGCGACCGTGCCGATGCCGCCGACATAGAGCATGGTGAAGGTGACGATGACCATGTGCAGGCCGAAGACCTCCGGGCTGACGAAGCCAACGAAATGGACGAAGAGCGAGCCCGCCAGCGCCGCGAAACCGGCCGAGAGCAGGAAGGCTGCGAGCTTGTAGCGCGCGACATCGATGCCGAGCGCGACCGCCGCCTCCTCGCTGCCCGCCACGGCGGATAGTGCGCGGCCAAAGCGCGAGCGGCGGATGCGGGCGGCGGCGAAGAGACTGACGGCGACGACCAGCGACAGCAGGATGAGCTGCCCACGGTCGGAGGTGATTTCGTAGGGACCGATCCCGAAAGGCGGGATGCCGGAGATGCCCATATAGCCCTGGGTCACCGATTGCCATTCGACCGTGATCTCATAAGTGATGAGCCCGATTGCCAGCGTGCCCATGGCGAGGTAGTGGCCTTTGAGCCTGAGCGCGGGGTATCCGACGATCGCGGCGGCCAGGACGGCGGCGGCAATGCCCAGCGCCATGGCGGGCAGAGGGCTCCAGCCATAGGTCGCCGTCAGCACCGCGGATAGATAGCCGCCGATGGCGGCGAAGGCGTTCTGTCCGAACGAAACCTGCGCGGCGAAGCCCATGAACAGGTTCAGCCCGGTGACGAAGACCGCATAGATGAGCGCGAAGGAGACCACGGTCGCAGCATAGCCACCGACGAACATGGCATAGCCGACGACGAGCACGGCGAAGAGCCAGGGCAGCTGGCCGACCAGCCTGAACGGGCGCCGTTCAGGCGAAGTAATGCTGGGCGAGATCGTCATGGGAGGTGATGTCACGCGGATCGAGTTCGGCGACGATGCGCCCGAGCGAGAGCAGGTAGACGCGGGAGGCGAGTTCAAGCGCCAGCGGCGCCTTCTGCTCGACCAGCACGATCGCCAGCCCTTCGCGGTTCAGGAGGCCGAGCGTCTCCAGGATCTCCCCGGTGACGCGCGGCGCGAGGCCGAGCGAGGGCTCGTCCAGCAGCAGAAGTCTCGGACCGGACATCAGCGCACGGCCGAGCGCGAGCATCTGCTGCTCGCCACCGGACATCGAGCCCGCGGCCTGGCCGAGCCGTTCCTTGAGGCGCGGGAACAGCGTCAGCACGCGCTCGCGCCGTCGGGCGAACTCGGCCTTGTCGCGCAGGCGATAGGCGCCGAGTTCGAGATTGTCGGAGACGCTCATCGGCGCGAACAGGCCGCGCCCCTCCGGCACCAGCACGATGCCGCGCGATGCAACCGCGACAGGATCACGCCGAGGCAGCGCCTCGCCCCGGAAGCGGACCTCCCCGTCATTGGCGGAGAGCCCCATGATCGCGCGCAGCAAGGTCGACTTGCCGGCACCGTTGGGCCCGAGAACGGCGACGAGCTCGCCCTCGCCGATGTGCAGGTCGATCCCATGCAACGCATGGATATGGCCGTAGCGTGCCGACAGGCCGGTCGCAGCCAGGATCGCCGGAGCCGTGCTCGCCATCGGCGCGGCGGTGCTCGCATCGGCCTTGGCCGCGACGGCGAGGCTCATTGCACCACCTTGACCTTGCCGCTCTGGATGGTGGCGAGCACGAAGGGGTTCTCGGTAATGCCCTGGTGCAGGTCCGGCCGGAAGTTGTAGATGCCGGTCGTACCTTGGAAGCCGGTCAGCTCCTCATAGGCACCGCGCACCTTCTCGCCCTCGATGGACTTGCCCTTCTCGATGGCGGCGACGGTCAGCATGACGCCGTCCCAGCCGCGCGAGGCCCAGTTCGGGTCGCGGTCCTTGAATTTCTCGCGCCAGGGATCGAGGAAGGCCTTGATGTTCGTCTTGAGAGCGCCCTCCGGCAGTGCCTCGTAGACCTGCGAGGGCGAGGCGACGAAGAAGAACTTGTCGCCCAGAACCTCTGCGACCGGACCGAACACGGCGAGGTCCTCGAGGCTCGTCAGCAGCAGCATGTCAGCGCCGAGCTGCTTGATGTTCTTGGCCGCGGTGAGCGTGGTGCCGCCCAGCCCGATCTTCAGGATCGCGCCGGCACCTGCAGACCGCGCCTTGCTGATCTGGACACTCAGATCGGCATCGTCCTGCTTGTATTGATCGACCGAGACGACCTCGAGGCCGTATTTGGCCGCGTTGCGCTCTGCCACGCCTTTCTGGAGATTGGCGTAGGGGGTCGGGTCGTGCAGCACCGCGATCTTGCGAACTTGAGTCTTTTCCTTGAGGTATTCCAGGCGCTTGTCGACTTCGAAGCCGGCCGGCGGCAGGGTGGTGAAGGCCCAGGGCAGATGCTCGGCCTGCTGCGGCAGGATCGAGCACAGCATCATCGGCACCTTGGCCCGCAGCAACAGTCCCGCCGCCGCGAAATTGCCGGCCGAGACACAGCCGCTGACAAAGACATCGACCTTGTCGGAGCTGAGCATCTTTCGATAGACGGTCACCGCTTCCTGAGGCTCCGAGCGGTTGTCCTCGACAACCACCTGGATCTTGCGGCCCATCACGCCGCCCTTGGCGTTCACCGCGGCAGCCGCCAGCTCGACGCCGTCGCGCCAGGCGCGGTCGACGGTCGCTGCGTAGCCGGTCAGGCCGGCCGAGACGCCGATCTTGTAGGGTTCCTGTGCGCTGACAGGTGCGGCGCCGGCTATCGCCAGGCTTGCGACGAGGCCCGCCGCAAAAAATGTCTGCTTCATCATATGTCCTCCCGGTTCCCTCTGGTTCTGTCCGGTCACCCCGATGCGGGGCGCCGGCTTTTCTTGTCTTCTGGAAATCGTCGTCAGGCTGTCGGCTTGCCGTAGCCTCCTCCGCCGGGCGTCTCGAGCAGCACGACATCGCCGGCCTGCATCGTCAGCTTTTTGGCCTCGCTGACGGGTTTGCCGTTGACGAGGAAGCGGCCCGGCGCACCCGACAGCCCGCCATCGATGCCGTCCGGACCCCGTTCGAGTCGGCTCGGCACGGCATTGAGCAGCCAGGCATGGTCGGTGTGCATGTGGAACTGGATGATCTGGCCGTCCCCCCCCTGCATCCGGCCCTTGCCGCCCGAGCCTGGACGCAGCTCCTTGCGGTCGAAGACGATCGGCATCGTTGCTTCGAGGATTTCGATCGGGACCGCCGCGACGCCAGTGGGATAGCAGGTCGCGCTGGGGCCCGGCTTGCCGGCGCGCGCACCCATGCCGCCGGAATAGTTGAACATCGACGAGGTGAAGGGCTCGCCGCTCGCCTTGCGACCCTGGATCTGGATGGTCCAGACCGCGCCTGAGCCTTCCGCCAGCACGCGCTCCGGCATGACCTGATGCAGCGCCTTCAGGATCGGCATCGGCACATACATGCCCACGACATGGCGCGCATTGACCGGCGCCGGATAGGCGCAGTTGATGATCGAGCCGACCGGCGCGCGCACCTCGATCGGCGCCAGCGACCCGGCGTTGTTCGGCAGATCCGGATTGAGGCAGGAGCGGATCGCGAAGGTCGAATAGGCGTGCGTGTAGTTCAGCACCACGTTGATGCCGGTGGTCGTCTGCGGGGACGACCCGTCGAAATCGACGATGATCGAGCCGTTCTCGGCATCGACGGTGACGGCGGTCTTCAGCGTAATGACCTCGCCGCCGGGCACGTCGAAGACGGCCTCGCCGTGATAGGTGCCGGGCTTGAGCTTGCGGATCGCATTGCGCGTCGCTTCTTCCGAGCGGTTGATGATCTCGTCCGACAAGCCCTCGATGTCGTTGATGCCATAGCGTTCGCACAACGTGATCAGGTGCTCGGCCGCCGCCTCGCCTGAGGAAACCTGCGCCGAGAGGTCCCCGAAGACGGCATCGGGCGTGCGCACGTTGCGGCGGATGATGTCGTGCAGCATCTCGCTCGGCTTGCCACGCTCATAGAGCTTGAGTGGCGGGATCCAGAGGCCTTCCTCATGCACGTCGCGGGCGCCGGCGCCGATGCCGTAGCCGCCGATATCGGTGTGGTGGATGGTCGAGCCGATATAGGCGAGCAGCTTCGCGCCGTCGAAGATCGGCGTCAGGATGGTGATGTCGAAGAAATGCCCGGCCGAGAGCCAGGGATCATTGGTGATCAGCACGTCGCCTGGCTCACAACGCCTCTCGAACAGGCGCACGAGATGCGCGCCGGCGATGGCGAGCGAGTTTATGTGGCCGGGCGTACCGGTATTGGCCTGCGCCACCATGCGCCCGCGCCGGTCGAACAGAGCGCAGGCGAGGTCGCCGGCTTCGCGCACGATCGGGCTGAAGGCGATGCGTTGCAGCGCCTTGGCCCGCTCGTTTACGATACCGATGAGGTTCGACCAGAGGATTTCGAGTTCAACTCCGTCCATGGGCTGTGAACTTGCCATCGGGTTTCAGCCTTTCGTGGCAACGATGCAGCCGAGCGCGTCGATCGTCGCGCTCCAGCCGGGCGGCAGCGCGGTGGTGGTCTCGCGCTCCTCGATGATGGCAGGGCCAGAGATGGTCTGGCCGGTGGCGAGCGCCGAGCGCTCGTAGACTGGAACGGACTGGCCGTCCTCCCAGGCATGAACGGCGCGATGGCGCTTGGGCGCACCGGCCGCGATCTGCGCTCTGGCCTGGCCGTCGAAATGAGGCAGCGGGCCGCGCGCGACGACCCGCCAGGTCACGAGCTCGATCGGCACATGCGAGGGGTTGACGCCGTAGAGGGTGCGATAGGCAGCCTCGAACTGAGCAGTCAGCGCTGCACTGTCGCGGCTCTGGCGCGGGTCGGTTTCGAAAATGACCGTGACCTCATGCTGCTGGCCGACATAGCGCATGTCGGCGCCGACAAGGATCGTGACGTCGGAGGCGGCGCAGCCGGATTCGCCGAGTGCCGTCAGTCCTTCGCTCGCGAGCTCGCCGATCACGCGGTCGGCACGCGCCCAGTCGAGCTGGTCGACCCGAGTCAGGTCGCTGCGCACGAGATCGAGCCGGACGGGTGTGACCAGCGTGCCGAAAGCGGAGAGCACGCTGGACTGCGGTGGCACGATCACGCTTGTGCTCTGGAGTAGATCTGCAACGCCGCAGGCGTGAAGCGGGCCTGCGCCACCGAAGGCGAAGAGCGGCAGACCCCGATAGTCGACACCACGATCGGTCGCATGGGTGCGCGCCGCCGAAGCCATCGCCTCCGTGACGATGCGGTAGATGCCCCGCGCCGCCTGCACGGGATTGAGGCCGAGCGCATCGCCGAGCCGCGCTATCGCGCCATCGCAAGCCGCCTTGTCGAGCGACATGTCGCCGCCCAGGAAGTTCTCGGCGTCGATCAGGCCCAGAACGAGGTCGGCATCGGTGACCGTCGCGTTTTGACCACCGCGGCCGTAACAGGCCGGGCCGGGATTGGAGCCCGCGCTTTCGGGACCAACCTTGAGCAGGCCTAGATCGTCGACATGGGCGATGCTGCCGCCGCCTGCGCCGATCTCGATCAGGTCGATCGAGGGCACGGTGACTGGCAGGCCGCTGCCCTCCCGGAAGCGGTAGCGACGGTCGACCTCGAACAGCCCGGTGATCAGCGGAGTGCGGTTCTCGATCAGGCAGGCCTTGGCGGTGGTGCCGCCCATGTCGAAGGACATCAGCCGGTCGATGCCAAGGAGTTCGGCATAGTGGCAAGCTGCGAGCGCGCCGGCCGCCGGGCCGCTCTCGATCATCCGCACCGGGTTGCGGCCCGCCGTCTCGGCCCCGACAACACCGCCGGAGGAGAGCATGATCAGCGGGGTGTTCGCGAAGCCCTCGACCCGCAGCCGGTCGCTCAGGCGCTTGAGATAGGGCTGCGAGATCGGCATCGCATAGGCGTTCACGGTCGCCGTCGAGGCGCGCTGGTACTCACGGATCTGCGGCGCGACCTCGGCCGAGGTGCAGATGAAGACGTCGTTGAGCTCGCGCGACAGGGCGGCCGCGACCAGCCCCTCGTTGTCGGGATTCGCGAAGCTGTTCAGGAAGCAGATCGCAACGGCGCGCGCGCCGCTGGCCCGGATTTCCGCCGCGAGTTCGGCAATGTCTTGCGGGCTCGGCGCGAGCGCAACCGTGCCGTCCGCCAGGACGCGCTCTTTCAACCCGAAAGTCAGCTCGCGCGTGACCAGGGGCTCGGGAAACTCGATCTGCGGATCGTACATGTCGTAGCGATGCTCGTTGCGGATCGACAGCACATCGCGAAAACCCTCGGTGACAACGAGCGCCGTCGGCAGTCCCTTGCGTTCGATAAGCGCATTGGTGACGACCGTGGTGGCATGCACCACGACGCCATCGACCGCGTCCGCGGCGACGCCGGCCTTCCCCAGCACGGAGTCCACGCCCCGGAAAAAGCCTTCCAAGAGGTCGTGATGCGTGGTCAGCGTCTTGTCGACGCTCAAGCCCCCGCGGGAGTCGCGCAATACGATATCGGTGAAGGTGCCGCCGATATCGACGGCCAGCGAATAGGTCATGTTCTCAGTCTTTCCAGGTCAAGCCACGCGAGATACGTGCGGCGCTGCCGACGACCTCACGGATCTGTTCGGGATCGGGAACGGGCGGAATGAACTGCGTCGCACCGACGATGGCGATCGAGCCGACGAGAAGCTTGCGGTGGTCGAAGACGGGTGCGGCCAGCGTGTTGACGCCGGTGATCACCTCGTCGGGCGCCGTCGCCCAGCCGCGGGCGCGGACGGCATCGAGATCGGCGATCAGCGCATCTCGCGAGACGATCGTCGCCGGCGTCCAGGCCTCGAGCGGACCGTTGGCGATGGCGGTCGCGCGCTGCTGGGGACCGAAGGTGAGCCAGATCTTGCCGTGCGCGCTGGCATGGAAGGCGAGCCGCGTGCCCGGCCTCGTGGCAAATTCGATGAGCGTACGCCCCTGGATCAGTTCGAGGACGATAAGCTCGTCATCGACCGCAGCGCAGACCGTCACGGCTTGGCCGGTGCGGTCGCGCAAGGTCATCAGTTCCTCGCGCGCGGCGCTGACGATGTCGAAGCGCTGACGCAGCGACTCGCCCAGCACGACCAGCTTGATGCCGGCGTCATAGCGGCCCGTTTCCGGATCCTGCCGCACGAAGCCGTGGCGCTGCAGCGTTACCAAGTGCCGATAGATCGTCGCCTTCGACGCGGAGAGCGCCTCGGCGATCTGGGCCAGCGAAGCCGGGCGGCTCTGCTGCACCAGATACTCGACCGCGTGAAGTGCGAGATCGAGCGTGCTGGTGCCGGCAGGCGGAGGCTTCCCCGCAGCTTTTGGCAAATCCGTCGACAAGAGCGTTCCTCGTGTTTCATTTTATATAATGAAACGTCATTTTATTATTTGATACGCTATGGGTTAACTGCGGCGCCTGTCAAGCGTCGGCCGAGGCTGCGATGTCCGGAGCGGCGAAACATTTGGGTTAGCGCATCGATCGGTCGGCGATGCTGATGAAGCGCGCAGCCTCTGCGAACATCAGCAGCCAAACGAAGCAGCGCTTCCGGCCCGCCCGCTCGAACTATGACGCCAGGCTCAAACGAAGTGGCCCAACCATCACTTAGGTCCGCAAAGGATCGCCAACGGACCGCGCTAATGGACAGCCCCCGAATGTCCGCTGCCGGGCAACCACCCGATGTCCGCAATTGGCGCAAGCTGCGCTCCTCCCTGCGGTTTTCACCACGAGGCGTTAGAAACCCGTCCGCATTTGATAGAATTTTCCAGGATGCGGCGTCCCAAGAAGGGGATCTGCCATGGATATCCAGGCGCATAACCAACAGCCTCATCAGGCGTGGAACCTCGGTCGTATCATCGGACCGAAGCCGCCTCTGAAGCCAAAGCATATCTGGGCGTTGCGAACCCGACTTCAGCATGAGGGGCGGACCCGCGATCTCGCCATGTTCAATCTTGCGATCGACAGCAAGCTGCGCGGGTGCGATCTCGTTCGCCTTCGTGTCGCCGATATCGTCCTCGGAGGCACCGTTCGCCTCCGAACCGCAATCGTTCAGCAGAAGACGGGGCGGCCGGTACCATTCGAACTGACGGACTCAGCCCGCGAAGCGCTTACTGCCTGGCTTAGAACGCGAGGTTCCCGAGAAGACGACTGGCTTTTCCCGAGCCGTAGCCGGCAGGGCGATCACATTACAACGCGCCAGTACGGCCGCCTTCTGGACAGCTGGGTAGCGCTGATCGGATTGGATCCAGCGCTCTACGGGACGCACAGTCTCCGGCGAACGAAGGTTGCGCTGATCTATAAGCGCACGGGCAATCTACGCGCCTGCCAGCTTCTTCTAGGCCACACAAAACTGGAAAGCACCGTGCGCTACCTCGGTATCGAGGTCGACGACGCGCTTCTCCTTTCGGAGCAAACGGACCTATGAGCTTTGGCACGGCGGGCTCCCGCCGTGCTCCTTCCGCCGTTCGGCCAACGGCAAACTCGGGTGGGAAGTTGAACTTCGCGACCGCCGCTGCAAACGCACTGATCGCGCCATAAGCGGACCTTGGCTGGCTGCCCGGAAGCGGACATTCCGCGGTCGGGTCAACTCATGCCAACCACAGCATTCCTTGAAATGCGGGCGTCCAGCAGCATCAGAGCATCAGCCCGGCTAGCATGCGGCCTTAGACTACTCATTCACAAGGAGATCCGATGGATCCATGGTCCTTCGGATCTCCGAACACATTTTATAGAATTTAGATCAATCGCCACGCGCTAAATGATCTGAATATCGAGAGTATATAATTTAGTTTTCAGATTTTTTCTTTATATAAAAAAGATTCAACCTTTTCTTCGCCATTGTAAGCCAGTCGCTGCATGCGATAGAGGTTCTTCACGTAATCCAACGCGTCCTGCCGCGACATGTCCATGCAGCGGACCGAAGCTTCCATCTCGACGCGCAGCGCGAGAAGGGGGTGACGCGCGATGCGCGCTGCATATTCCTCCGCCTTTGCCAGAACCTGATCGGATGGCACGACAGCGTTCACCAAGTTTGCTCTCAAGGCATCCTGCGCGGACAGCGGATCTCCGGTGAGAAGCATCTCCATCGCAACGGTGTGCGGCAGGAAATGGGAAAGCCGGGTCGAACCGCCTGCGCCACCCATGCCGTAGGCGATCTCGGGGAAGCCGAACTTCGCATCCTCAGACGCCACGCGGATATCGGTGAGATGGCTGAGATAGATCATGCCCTGGCCGTAGCAATAGCCGCGCACGGCCCCGACGATCGGCTTGAACCGGTTGAGCGACAGGACCTCCCGCGACCAACTGAAGGTATCGGGCTCGCCTTCGGCGACGCGGTGCTTGGGCGCCAGATAATAGGTGAGCTCGTCCATCGGCGTGGCGAACTTAGCGTAGTCGTTCTTGATGTCGTCGCCTGCTGAGAAGGCGCGGTCTCCGGCCCCCTGGAGAATCCCGACGCGTACCTCGTCATCGGCGAGGAACTCGAGCATCATCTGGTAGAACTGCTTGTGCATGGCCGGGGTCATCGGATTAACCGAGCCGTTCCGGATTGTGAAATAGCCGATCTTGCCACGGCGCTCATATTCGAAAGGCATGTGTCTGTTCCTCTTGTAGGCCTCAGAGCCACTCATTGGTGACGCGATCGAAACTGCCGGCGCGCAGGTCGGGCTTCTCGGCAATCAGCTTCTGCTTGGCGATTTTTTCGGAGGGCGTCTTCGGCAAAGCCTCGCGATATTCGAGGTAGCGCGGCGTCTTGAAGGGCGCCAGGCGGGACTTGCAGTGCGCGAAGATCATCTCGGGGGAGGCCTGCGCCGCCGAGACGCCGGGCTGCAGGACGATATAGGCCTTCACCTCCTCGCCGCGTGCAGGATCCTTGACGCCGACGACGGCGGCCTCGAGCACTTCGGGCATCTCGGCCAGGGCGGCCTCGACCTCGCGGGCGGCGATGTTCTCGCCGCTTCTCCGGATCATGTCCTTGAGCCGCCCCACGATATAGTGGAAGCCCTGCGCGTCGCGCCAGAACAGGTCCCCGGTG
This sequence comes from Bosea sp. NBC_00550, assembly GCF_026020075.1. Classification (NCBI taxonomy): domain Bacteria; kingdom Pseudomonadati; phylum Pseudomonadota; class Alphaproteobacteria; order Hyphomicrobiales; family Alloboseaceae; genus Allobosea; species Allobosea sp. NBC_00550. The sequence goes on along the minus strand of NZ_CP102773.1, from coordinate 354,482 downwards.
CGGAACCAGTCGCCGCGGAAGGCGGCTTGGTTCGCCTCGGGCTTGCGATAATAGCCCTGCATGATGCCGGGGCCGCGAATGCAAAGCTCGCCTATCTCGCCATCCGGCACGACATTGCCATCGGCGTCGGTGATCTGCGCCTCGCGAAACGGCGCGACCATACCGCAGGAGCCCGAGCCGACCATGTGATAGGCTTCTCTGGGCAGGAACAGCGCCGATCCGACCTCGGTCATGCCGAAGGATTCACGCGCCACGGTGCCGAAGCGGCGCTCGAAATCAGCGTGGAAATCCTTGTTGAAGCCGAATATCGAGACCCGCTTCAGCTCATTTTCCGCATCGAGCGGGTCGGGCGGCTGCTGGTAGATGATCTCGGGGAACAGGCAGTAATGGATCTGGTAGCGGCGGGCCCAGTCCAGGAAACGGGTCGCGCTGGCGCGGCGTGCGACGAAGATCTGCCCGCCGACCCGCATCGCCATCAAGGTCAGCCATTGCGGGTCCATGTAGAAGAAGGGCTGCGCAGCCAGGATGTTCTTCGGATTTTCCGCCTCGCCTCCTCGCATGGCCGCCACCAGCGATATGGTGAGCCAGTAGCGATGCGTCAGCATGCAGCCCTTCGGGAAGCCCGTCGTGCCGGAGGTGTACTGGATGTTGACGATGTCATCGAGTTCGGGCTGAGGCAGGCCCTGCGGAAGGGCAGGGGCATTCGCGTCGATCCGCGCATAGCCATCGGCGCCGGTACCCGCGTCGTCGCCGATCAGGAAGACCGCCGATTTCGGCAACGGTGCGGCATCCCCCAGCGCCTCGTAGGCCGGCAGGCAGCTGGCATGGACGACCAGGTGGGCGGCCTGCGAATCCGTCAGGACATAATCGAGCTCGCGGCCGGTATAGCCGATATTGACTGGCACCATGACGGCGCCAAGCGTGGCGAGCGCCAGCCAGGTGACGGGGAATTCGGGGATGTTCGGCAGCATGACCGCGACATGCGTGCCCATGCGCACCCCCGCGGCATAGAGGCCGGCCGCGGTCCGATCGATTGCCGCTTTGGCCTGCGCATAGCTCGCGACCCCGCCCTCCTCTTGCTCGAAGAAGGTCCACAGCGTCTGGTCGCCACAGGCCGCGGCGCGCTCGTCGACGAAGGCGCCGAGGTTCCGCGGCAGGGCCGTCGCCTCGATATTGCTGCGCATCCGCTCGACGAGGAGCTTGAGCTCCGACCAGTCGCGCGTTTCGCTAAGGGCTTGCTGCATGTTAGGCCTCGGGGACGGAATGGGTCTGGTATCGGAGTTCGTTGCGGCGCCGAACGATCTCGCCGATCGACATGCCGATGATGCTGACGAGCGTCAGCATGACCGCTACGGCCGGCACGGTGGGATCGAGCTTGAGGCTGAGATCGTTCCAGATGCGGACCGGGAGCGTCTGCAGCCCGCCGGAGATGAAGAGCGTGATGATCAGCTCGTCGAAGGAGGCGAAGAAGGCGAGGATCGCCGATGCGAACATCGCCGGCGTCAGGAAGGGCAGCGCCGTATGGACGAAGGCTCTGGCGGGGCCGGCACCGAGGATGCGCGCGGCGCGTTCGATCGTCATGTCGAAGCGACGCAAGCTCCCGGCGACGATCATCACGACGTAAGGCATCGCGATCAGCGCGTGGGCGAGCGTCAGCGCATAGATGTTGTTCACCAGCCGCCAGCGCAGGAACACGATGTAAAGAGCGAGCGCCAGCACCACCGAGGGGATGATGAGCGGCGCGATGAAGAGGGCCGTCAGCACGCCCTTCGCCCGGAAGTCGGCGCGGACCAGGGCGATCGCCGCCAGGGTGCCGAACAGCAAGCTCAGGATCGTCGCGCCGATGCCAATCTTCAGGCTGACCAGCGTCGCGTCGAGCCAGCTCTGGTCCGTGAAGAACTCCCGGTACCAGCGCAGGGAGAGCGATGTCGGCGGAAATTCGAGGAACTGGCTGTCCGTCAGCGAGATCGGCACGAGAAAGATGAGCGGCAGCAGCAGAAAGCCGGTGACGATCGCGAAATAGACGGCGAGGACGATGCGGGTCATCGAGCGAGCCCGCCAGTCGCGAATTCCGAGCGCTTGCGGGTCAGGCCCCAATAGAACAGCAGGCAGGCGAAGGTGGCGAGCAGCAATGCCGAGGCCATCACCGCCGCGAGATCCCATTTCAGGGTCTTGTGAACCTGCAGGTCGATCAGATTGGCGATCAGAATGCTCGTGCGCCCGCCAAGCAGCGTCGGCGTGACGTAGAAGCCGAGGCATAGGATAAAACAGATGATGCCGCCGGTCGCAGCACCGCTGACGCTGAGCGGGAAGACGACCTTCCAGAAGGCCTGGCGCGGCGTCGCGCCGAGCGAGCGGGCCGCCTTCACCAGATCCCGCTCGACATCGAGGATCGAGGTCAGGCAGGTCAGCACTACGATCGGCAGGAGGATCTGGACCATGCCGACATGGACGGCGACCGGCGTGTAGAGCAGCTGGATCGGCTCGCCCGTGAGGCCGAGGGCCGAGAGCGCCTTGTTCAGGACGCCCTCGCGGCCGAGGAGGATGATCCAGGTGTAGGTCCGGATCAGGATGCTGATCCAGAACGGCAGCAGGATCAGATAGGTCGCCATGACGCGCTTGCGCGGGGCGAGCCCCGCCATGAAATAGGCCATGGGATAGCCCATCACCAGGCAGATCGCCGTCACGGTCGCGGCGGTGACAAAGGTCCTTTGCAGGACGATGATCGACAGCTGCGACGTGTAGATCTGCCGCACCGGCTCGGCCGTGAACGATGTTCCGTCATGCACCGTCAAGGTGAGGACGCCGAACACCGGATAGACGAAAAGGACCGCCGCCAGCACCGTCGCCGGTGCTAGAAGCAGAAGGGTTTTCGTCCATCGAATGCGCATGGCGGCGGCAGACTTTCACGAGGCCCGGCGGTCGAGCCGGGCCAGAGTTGGATCAGGTCGAACTCAGGTCGGGTTCGGGGTCAGATCAGCAGCCATTCGTTCCAGCGGGTGGTGACGGCATCGATGTTCTCGGCCCACCAGGCGCTGTTGAACTCGAACTGCACGGCGGCGTTCTCAGGTGATGTCGGCAAGGTCGCCGCGAAGGCGGGTTCCAGCAGCTCGGTCATGCCGGGCACGAAGCCGGGATAGGGCACCTGCTTGACAAAAGCGGCCGAGGCGACCGGGTCCATCCGGAACTTCATGAAACGCATCGCTTCCTTGGGATGCCGTGCGCCCTTGGGGATGCCCAGATACGACAGCATCAGGGCCCCGCCCTTGAAGGTGATATCGACCGGCTTGCCTTCGTTCTTCAGCGGCGTGATGCGGCCGTTCCAGCAGGAAGTCAGGTTGACTTCGCCATCGATCAGCAGCTGCACATGCTGGGCACCGTTCGTCCACCAGACCGGGATGTGCTTTTTCAGCTGGTCGAGCTTCCTGAAGGCGCGGTCGACGTCGATCGGGTAGAGCTTGTCGGGCGCGACGCCATCGGCGAGCAGGGCGAATTCGAGATTGCCCTTCGGCGAGTTCTCCAGGGAGCGCGGCCCCGGGAAGGCCTTCACATCCCAGAAATCGGCCCAGGATTGCGGCGCCTTGCCCTTGCCGAACTTGTCGGTTCGGAACGCCATCACCGTCGAATAGGATGCGCGCACCATCGCCGTCGGCTGCTTGGCGATGGCCGGCAGCTTGTTGTCGGGGTCGATGATCGCGTAATCGATCGGCATCAGCCAGCCGGCCTTGGTCGCGGTGACGACGTCGTCGCCGTTCAGTTCCGTCAGGTCCCACTCGACATTGCCGGATTCGACCATCGCCTTGAGCTTCGGAAGGCTGACCGGCGCCGTCGGCTTGACCTTGATCCCCGTCTCCTTGGCGAAGGGCTCCTCGAAGATCTTGGTGATCATCGTCGCCAGGGCTCCGCCGGAGCCGTTGACGACGATCGTCGTCTCCTGGGCGAACGAAGGGAATCCGGCCGCCAAGGAAGCCGCTGCCGTGCTGGCCCCGATGCCGAACGCTCGCCTAGTCATCTTGGTCATGACAATTCCCTCTGATATTGTTGATTGTTATCAAGCGGTAAGTGCGACGAGGTCGGCGGTGTCGAGGTCGAAGCCGACCCTGACACCGGCCGGCCGCATCTCCTGCCCCGGTCGGCGCGGCTCGATCGCGGAAATCTCCTTATCCGCGTCAGTCAGCAGCACGTAACGCACGGAGTTGCCGAAGAAGACTGTCTCTTTCAGGCGGGCCGGGTGGGCGCCGCCGCCACCATGGCGAACCCGAACGAGCTCCGGCCGGATCGAAACGAATTCCGCGCCCGAGAGATGGGCGATATCGCCCTGGATGAGGCCAAGGCCTTCCAGGGTCATGCCGCCATTCTCGGCACGCTCCACCATCAGCAAATTATTCGCGCCGACGAATTCGGCCACAAAGCGCGAGCGCGGCCGGTCGTAGAGCTCCTCAGGCGGCCCGACCTGCAAGACGCGTCCCTTGTCCATCACCGCCACCCGGTCTGACAGCGTCAGCGCCTCGCCCTGGTCATGGGTAACGTAGATGACCGTGCATCCGATCTGGCGTTGATAGGCCTTGATCTCGAGCTGGAGCGTCTCGCGCAGCTTCAGGTCGAGGGCCCCGAGCGGCTCGTCCATCAGGAGCACGCGGGGCTCGAACACCACAGCGCGGGCAAAGGCGACCCGTTGCCGCTGGCCGCCCGAGAGCTCGTGCGGCATGCGATCGGCGAGGGCGTCCATCCGCACCATCGCGAGCGCCTTCTCCGAACGGCGCCGGGCTTCGGCGCGCGGAACACCGCGCATTTCAAGGGGGAATGAAACGTTGCGAATGACGCTTCGATGCGGGAACAGCGAATAGCTCTGGAACACCATGCCGATCTGACGCTTCTCGGTCGGCAGGCTGGTGATCGACACGCCGTCGATCAGGATCTCGCCGCTGTCGATGTCGGTGAAGCCGGCCAAGGCGTTGAGCGCGGTGGTCTTTCCCGAGCCGCTGGCGCCGAGCAGGGTCATGAATTCCCCGCGCCCGACATGCATCGAGAAATTCTCTAGCGCGACGAACTTCCCATAGGACTTCCGCACGTTCCGAAAGTCGATCGTCGCACCGGTAGAACTCATCTATTGCGGCTCCTATCGCGGCTATGCGATAAAACTGACGACGATGTCATTTTTTGTCAAGCGTCTTTGGCGGGTGCGATTTGCGCTCCGGCCGGCCGCCCTGATACAAGCGAAATGCGCGGGAAAAACGAGGTTGATTTCTTGAGCGTCGAAGAATTCGATTATGTCTCCTACCTTGAGAAGCGTCTGGCGGCAGCTCACGGCGAAAAGAAAATAATTCGTACCGAGATACAGATTGAGATCGCGACCGCGAAATTGCTTCGTGAGAAGAATTACCATGCGATAACGGTCAATCTGATCGCCAATACGGCGGGAGTCGCGCACGGAACGTTTTACCGTTATTTCACGGACAAGCGCAGCGTCGTCGCCAAGACGATAGCAGATTATTTCAGGTTCGTGCGCGCTTCGCGCCTGCCGATTCCGCGAGACGCTTCGCAGTTCGAGGCCATTCATCAGGCCAATCTGCATTATGTCGAGTGTTTCCGCCGCAATGTCGGGCTGATGCGCTGTCACTTCCGGCTGAAGGACGAGGACGAGGTCATCGCGGAGGTGGGCCGGCATGCGGACGCCGCCATGGTGGACCGCGTCATCGACCGGCTGAGGCGCGAAGGCGAGTTCGATCGCTGGGACCCGGCACGGCTGCGCCTGACGATCTTCTGCCTGATCGGCATGGTCGACGAACTCCTGCTCAAGATCTACAGTCAGACCCAGCCCGCGCTCGCGGAGTTCGAGGACGCCCCCCAACTTGTCGCGACGACGCTGTCGCAGATGTGGTTCTCCGCGATCTATGGCGGCCATGGCTCGCAGGATCCCGGCGACACATCGAGCCGCGTCTGACAGGCGCGGGGGTAGGCCAAACCGGGACTATCGCGCTTTCCCGGTGATTGTCCTCCGGCACTCCGGCCGGGCCGAAGCGCCGCCTGCGGCTCGAAGCAGGCGACGCTGACGTTTTCAGGGCTATGGTCGACGCACGAAGAGCGCGTCGACGACGCGGACGTCGCCGGTGCCTTTGCGCACGAGCACAGGGTTGAGATCGCAAGCGGCGATGACGTCCCGCAAGTCGCTGGCGAGCTGCGAAAGACGGACGGCAACGTCGACCAGCGGAGCCGTGTCCGTCGGCGCCATCAGATTCCGATAGCCAGACAACTGCCGGCTGAGACGGGTCGTCGCCAGCATCGTCTCGGCTTGCTCGCGATCAAGCGGGCCCAGGGTTGCGGCGCGGTCGGCCAGAAGCTCCACGAGCGTACCGCCGCTTCCGAGCACGATCATTTGGCCGAACGGCGACGCATCGGTGAAGCCGGCCATGGCCTCCACGACGTCGACCAGCTGCTCCTGCATCTCATAGCCGTCGATGGTGGCGTTCGGTAGCGCCTTGCCGATATTTCCGGAGATGGTGGCGATGGCGCCGCGCAGTTCGTCCTCGTCGCCGATGTCCAGGATGACGCCGCCGACATCGGAGCGATGCTGCACATCCCGCGAGGCGACCTTGACCACCATCGGGAACCCGATTTCCTCCACGCGGGCCGCGGCTTCATCCGCATCCTTCACGACGATTGACCTGGTCACCGGGATGCCATAGGCGCGCAAGAGCCGGAACGATAGCGCGGCGTCGAGCGTGTTCGCGGTGCTTTCGATCTCCGCCCTGAGGTTTGCGGCCTGCTCGTTGAAGTCAGACGGCCTTGGGCCGTGCTGGCTGGCCCAGGTGCCGGCCAGTCCCGGCTTGCCAAGCGCGAGATTTCCAACGGCGCGAAGCCCCGGGCTGAGGCCGCGCAGCAACGGAACTCCATGCTCCAGCAGCATAGACCGAACACCGGGGTCGAGATTTTCTGATGTCGGCGAGATCACCACCAGCGGCGTTTCGCTCGACCGGCCTGCCTCGGCATAGACGCCAAGGATATTCATGTAGTTCTGCAGGGTCGCGGGATTCAGGCTCTCCTGCGTGTCCTGCAGCGCGACCACCGCGCCGACATTCGGGTCGTTGAGGACGGCCAGCATCGCATCAGGGGTGTTGCGGTCCTCGAGGTTGACGGTCGCACCGAAATCCACCGGGTTGTTCCCGGCCGTGCCAGGCAAGGCGGCGCGCACGCGGGCGGCCGTCGCGTCGCCGAAAGCCGCGACGGAAACAGCTTGCGCATCCGCGATATCGCAGGCGAGCGCCGTCTGCCCGCCGGAAATCCCGACGATGCCGATGCTGGCGCCACGAACCATCCGCCGTGCCACAGCCGAACATTCCAGCGACGCGATCAACTCGTCGTAATCGGCGACCGTGGCGATGTTGGTCTCGCGGAAGAAACTGTCATAGGCGTCGCGATCGCTGACGAGCGCGCCGGTATGCGCCTGCGTCGCCGCGAGGCCGACATCCGAGCGCCCGACCTTGAGCACGATCAGGGACTTGCCGGCGGCATGGACGCACTCGGCCGCCTCGGCCAGCGCATGCGGCGACTTGATGGATTCCGCGACCACGCCGATGACGCGCGTTTCGTCGTCGTCTGCGAGCCAGCGGATATAGTCCCCGGCCGAGACCTGAAACTCGCTGCCGACGGTCACCACCTTCGATAGCCCGACCACCGTCGAGTTCATCACCGAAATCGCCGCCGAACCCGACTGGGCGACGAGCGCGACATTGCCGGGCTTCAACCGCAGCGACGGCCTGGACGGGTAGAGCGGGATGGAGTCGGTGAAGTTGACCAGGCCCATGCAGTTGGGGCCGTGCACGATGATGCGGCTCCTGGCGCCGAAGGCACGCATGGCCATCTCCTCCTCGTGCGAGAAGCCGTTTGTGAAGACGATGGCCGAGCGGACGGAGCTCGATTCGAGCTCCTGCAGCATGCCCGGCACATGGGCCGCCGGGATCGCGACAATGGCGAGGTCGGTCTCGCCCTTGATGTCGCGGATCGAGTTGATGGCCCGCAGCCCGTCGATCTGATCGGCCTGGGGATGAACCGGCAGGATCTCGCCGGTGTAGCCCCAGGATTTGAGGTTGCTGATGACGACGTTGCCTTGCGTGACGCGCTTGGCGGAAGCGCCGACAATGGCCACCGAGCGGGGCTTGACCATGGGAGTGACGTCAATATGCAAGGCTTGTTTCCTTCGGTAGCGGCGTGCCTACGCAGCCGCGCGAAGCGGCTGCGTGCGCGGGAAGCGTCGGGGATTACTGCTTGTCTTTGGGGAGCCAGGCTTCCGCCCAGTTGGGATGGGTGTTGAACGAGAAATTGAACTGCGCATCGAGGTTCTTGAAATTGTTCGTCACCGCTTCGAAAACGCGGGCGTTCGTCAGCGCGAGCTGGTTGAGGTCGCGGGCGACGATCTCGGCATAGGTCTTGTAAAGCGCCTTCTGGCGGTCGAGCGGCGCCGAAGCAGCGTCAGCGGCCACCTTGTCGAATTCGGGATTGCAGTAACCCGTCGGATTGGCGAACGGGACATTGGTCTGGTTGCAGACGAAGCTGCGATCGACGCCGAGCACCGGGTTCGACCGGCCCGTCAGCGAGATGATCGACGCGTCGAAATCGTGCTGGGTGTAGACCTTGTTGGTCCAGATCTGCAGATCGAGCGAGCTGAGCTTCACGTCGATGCCAAGTGCCGTCCACTGAGCCTGGACGACCTGTGCCACGGCGTCATAGGGCGGGGCCGAGATCACGGCGAGCTCGATTGCGAAACGCTTGCCGTCCTTCAGGGGGAAGCCGGCTTCATCGAGCAGTTGCGCCGCCTTCTTCGGGTCATAGGCATACATTGCGTCGTAATTGACCGACGGATCGTGCAGCTGCTTGAACTGCGTCGGGATCGCGTTCTTGGCGGTCTCGGCCAGCCCTTGATAGACGTCCTGAACGATGCGCTGGCGGTCGATCGCATGGAACAGGGCCTGCCGAACCTTGACGTTGTTCATCGGCGCGCGCCGCAGGTTGAAGTCGATCACGGCCGTTTCCGGCGCATTGGTCATGATCGGCACGACCCGGAACGTGCCCCGCTTGGCTGCTTGCTGCGTCGCCGGAACCTGGACCACCTCCGGGCGGAACCAGTTCACCTCGCCGTTGACGATCGCGTTGAGGCGCTGCTGCGGATTGGGGATCAGCGCGAAGATGACGGAATCGAGATAGGGCTTAGGCGCCTCCCAATAGTGCGGATTGCGCACGAAAGTGATGGACTGGCCGCTCGCCCATTTCTCGAACTTGAACGGGCCGAGGCCGACCGGCGCGATATTGGTGGGATGAGTGGCGACGTCCTTGCCTTCGTAGATGTGCTTCGGCATCAGCGGAAACACCTCCTTGTCGAAGAGGTCGAGCGTCGCTGTCAGCGGCTCCTTCAGCGTCAGCACGAAGGTCTTGTCGTCCGGGGCCGAGGCCTTCTCGACCAAAGGCATGAGCTTGGTGAGATAGGTGTTGAACTTGCCGAAGCTCTCCAGGGTGAAGACCACGTCGGCGGCCGTGAACGGCTTGCCGTCCGACCATTTGACGCCTTCGCGAATGGCGAAGGTGTAGGTCTTGCCGTCCTCGGAGATGGTCCAGCTCGTGGCGAGGCGCGGCAGACGATTGGCATCGCGATCATAGGTCATAAGACCATCCGCCCAGACGTCGGCGGCAAACAGCGCCGGCACGGAGGACGTCATCTGCGTGTTCAGGTTGGGGATCGTCGTCGAGTTCAAGGCGGCAATGACCGTGCCGCCCGGTACCGGCTTGCCGTCATCGGCCCGCGCGCCGACCGCGCCGGGAAGGCTCATCGCTGCTGCGAGAAGCGCGATCGCGCTGAGCTGGGGCATCGGCTTGGCATCGTAGCCCTTGGTCGCGTTCATGATGTGCTCTCCCTCGGCTTTATGGTTGGTATTGGTTTGCGTCAGACCTCGATCGGCCTGAGGAGCGCCGGCTCCTCAGCCTTGGCGGGGAGCGCGCCAATCTCCTCGGCGCGGTGGCAGGCGGCCATGGTTCCGGCTGCATCGACTGGCCGCAGCGCCGGGGCCTGCGTCGCGCAGATCTCGGTGGCGTAGGCACAGCGCTGCCGAAAGCGGCAACCGCCCGGCGCAGGCGCGGAGGCATCGCCGCGCGGCGGCGTCGTGCTCATGCTGCGGATCCGGCCGCGGCGCGGATCCAGCGAGAGGCGCGCCTCCAGAAGCAGCTTCGTATAGGGATGGAACGGGCGCTCGTAGATCGAGCGGCCGATCTCGACGATGCGGCCGCGATACATCACGGCGGTACGGTCGGCGATCGACTCCATCGCGCCGAGATCGTGGCTGATGACGACGAAGCCGACATTGGTCGTGGTGTGCAGGTCCCGCATCAGCTGCAGGACCTGCGCCTGGACCGATACGTCGAGGCTGGACAGCGGCTCGTCCGCGATGATGATCACTGGCCGCAGCATCATCGCGCGTGCGATCGCGATGCGTTGCTGCTGTCCCCCGGACAGCTGGTGAGGGTAGCGGTTCAGATAGTTCTCGGGCGGCGTGAGGCCGACCGCGGCGAGATGATCGGCGAGGAACCGGCGGATCTGGCCGGACGGTGCGAGCGCGTGGCGCTGGACGATGTAGCCCAGCATGCGCTCCACCGTCATGCGCGGGTTCAGGGACGACGCCGGGTCCTGGAAGACGGCCTGGACCTGGCGCCGGAAGGTCCGCCGACCCGAGGCGTCGAGCGCAGGGAGCGCGGTTCCCCGAAACTGGACGTCACCGGCGGTCGGCCGGTTGAGCATCAGCAGCAGCTTGGCCAGAGTGCTCTTGCCCGAGCCGGATTCGCCGACGATCGCCAGCGTCTCCCCTTCTTTGACCTCCAGGTCGACCCCGTCGACCGCACGGACCGTGTTCCAGCCAGGTCCGTTGGCGTTTCGGCTGGCGTAGATCTGTTCGACCCGGTTCAGGCGCAGGATGGGTGCGCTCATAGCCGCTGCTCCCGCGTCAGCCGGCGCGTGCTGAGCTCGATCAGCCGCCGCGAATACTCCTGCCGGGGCTGCTCGAAGAGCGCGACGGTGTCGGCGCTCTCGATCACCTTGCCATCGCGCATCACGTAGACCCGGTCACACAGCTCGGCCACGACGCCAAGGTCATGGGTGATGATGGCCATCGCCATGTTGCGCTCCTTGTGCAGCCTGTAGAGCGTCTGCAGCACCTGTAGCTGGACGGTCGCGTCCAGCGCGGTCGTCGGCTCGTCGGCGAACAGGAGCTGAGGATCGCTGGCAAGCGCGATCGCGATCATCACGCGCTGGCGCATTCCGCCCGACAGCTCGTGCGGGTAGCGGCGGGCGAGGTTTGTGGGGTCGGGCAGGCCGACCTCGTCGAGCAGGGTGTGGATTCGGATTTGATCCGAGCCGCGATCCGGGGCCCGGGCGAGCGCTTCCTGGATCTGCCGACCGATCCTTTGGGTCGGGTTGAGATAGCCGAGCGGGTCCTGGAAGATCATGGAGAAGCCGCGGCCCCGCCGCAGGGTGCGCAGCTCGCGGTCGGTCATCGCCAGAATATCGCGGCGCTCGAAGGTGAGCCTGCCGCTCAGCTCCGCGATATTGACGTTGGGCATCAGCCGCGTGGTGGCCCGAGCCAACGTGCTCTTGCCGGAGCCGGATTCACCCACGATGCCGACGCACTCGCCGGGCCTGATCTGGAAGTCGACCCCGTCGACGGCCTTCACGATGTGGGAGCCGAGGCGCAGATGGACCTTCAGGTCGCTGACATCGAGCAGCGGCGAGGGGCTCATTGCAGCCCTCCCACACCACTCGTGCTGCGGGGATCGATGACTTCGTTCAGGCCGTCGGCGAAGAGGTTCAGCCCGACGACCGTGATGCAGATCGCGGCGCCGGGAAACAGGCTCATCCACCAGGCGCTGTCCATATAGTCCTGCGCCACGAAGAGCAACCGGCCCCAGCTCACCTTGTTCGGATCGGACAGGCCGAGGAAGCCAAGGCCGGCTTCGATCAGGATGGCGATGCTGGCGTCAAGAGCGACCTGCACGATGATCGGTTGCACCGCGTTGGGCAGGATTTCCCGGAACATGATGTGGGCCGTCGAGAGATCGGCGACGCGGGCGGCTGCGATGAAATCGCGGTCGCGCAGCTTGATGTACTGGCCGTAGACGAGCCGTGCTTCCATTGGCCAGATCGCCAGCGCCACCGCTGCGATCAGCAGCCAGAAGCTCGAACCGAATAAGGCCACGGCGCAAAGCACGAGAATAATGACGGGCAGCGTCTGGAACAGCTCCACCAGCCGCATCAGCCCCGCCTCGACCGGGCCCTGGAAATAGCCCGCGAGCACCCCGAGCGTGCCGCCGATCAGCAAAGCAGCCAGCGCGGCGCCGAGCCCGACTAGGAGGGAGGAGCGACTGCCATGCACGACGAGCGAAAAGACGTCGCGCCCGATATTGTCGGTGCCGAACAGAAATTCGGACGATGGCGGAGCCAGGCTTAGCTGCGTCTGCTCGAGGGGGTTGTAGGGGGCGATCAGCGGAGCGGCGATGGCCACGACAATCAGCACCAGCAGAATGCCCGCGCCGAGCGCGCCATGGCGCGTGCCGAAGAGATTGGCGATGTGGACCTGCCAGCTCCCGATCGAGAGACCGTTGCGAGTGGCAGGTGCGGTGGAGGCCTTGATTTCTGACATCGCTGTCGCCCTCACCGCATGGTTCTGATGCGCGGGTCGAGCGCCGCGTAGAGGAGATCGACGATCAGGTTCATGGCGACGACGGCGACGGCCGAGAAGATCACCACCCCGATCACGGTCATGTTGTCCCGCAGCCGGATCGAGTCGACCAGGAGCAGGCCGAGTCCCGGCCAGGTGAAGACCGTCTCGAGCAGAACGGCGCCTCCCAGCGCGGAGCCGAAGGCGTAGCCCGCGATCGTCACGAGCGGCAGGCTCGAATTGCGCAGGACGTGGCTGCGTATGATCTGTCCGCGGCTAAGGCCCTTCGAGCGTGCCGTGATGATGTAGCCCTGCGAGAGCGTGTCGATGACGCTGGCGCGCATGATGCGGGCGATCCGCATGCCCTCGTGGATGCCGAAGGCGAGGACAGGCAAGGCGAGATAGCGCAGCTTTTCGAGGAGCCAGGCGAAGCCCTGGGTGCGGCTGACCAGGGGGCCGATTCCCTGGGTGGGGAACCAGCCCAGCCGGAGCGCGAACAGCATCACCAGGAGCTGACCGAGCCAGAAGGTGGGAATGGCGTAGGCGATCAACGCCGTCGTGGTCCAGAACTTGTCGACGCCCTGTCGGCGGGACGTGCCGGCCGCGATGCCGATCAGCATGCCCAGCGGAATCGCCAAGGCAAAGCTGACCGACGCCAGCAGGATCGTCCGGGGCGCGCGCTCGAGGATGAGATCGAGAACGGCGCGCTGGTTCTGATACGAAAAGCCGAAATCGCCGCGGGCGACATTGACCAGATAATTGCCGACCTGAACCAGGAAGGGATCGTTAAGACGGTATTTCGTTTCGATCGCCTGCCGATAGGCCGGCGGCACGGGATAGTCGCCGACAAGCGCCTGCACCGGATCGCCGGGGATCATGTGCAGCATCGAGAACATCAAGACGATGACCGCCAGGAGCAGGGGGATGGCGAGCAGCGCACGTCGGCCGACGAAACGAATCATCGGGCCAGCCTTCAGTTCAGGCGGAAGAATTCAGCGGCGTTCCCGTAAAGCCATTTCTCGATGACCTTCTCCTTGAGCGGCAAATCCTTGTATTGCTCGATGATGCTTTCGAAGGAGGTTCCAAACAGGTAGCGCGAGAGCCCAACCATGACCTTGTCCTGAAGCAGGGTATTGCCGAACTGCAGGAACTGTTCCCAGCCCGAGCCGGGCTGACTGAAATAGCGCGGGTGGTGGGCTGCCGTATCGACGTAGAGGCGCGGGTGGCGGCGCAGAAGCCCGACCATCTCGTTGACCCAGGGCCATCCGGCTAGGCCCGCCACGATCCTCAGTTCCGGAAAATCGACGGCGACATCGTCGAGATAGCGCGGATGGCCGAGATCATAGGGCCGATCGTTGGCGTAGTTCATCGCCGTATAGATGCGGACGGGAACATCGAGTTCCGCGGCTTTGGCGTAGAGCGGATAATAGCGCCGGTCGTTCGCCGGCACGCCGTTGTAAAGCGCCGACAGGCGCAGGCCATTTGCTCCCTCCTCCTTGACCAGGCGCTCGAATTCGCGAACGGCGCGCATGCCGTCCAGCGGGTCAAATGTCGTAAACAGGAAGAATCGGCCGGGGTGAGCCTGGTGAATGCGGCCCGTAGCGCTGTTCTCGGCGCCGACCAGCAACCCGCGCTGGATGCCCGCGCGGTCCATGTCCTCGACCAGCCGCGCCAGCCCGCCATCGTCGACCGCCGCCTTGTTAGCTCCGCTGTCCTTGCTGCGGAAGACGTTCCCGTAATTCGCGAAGCCGTAGCCATCTGGGCGCGGAAGGGACTGGGCGAAGGGCGTTCCAGGCCGGCCACGCGCGATGCGCTCCAGCTCCGGGTTCGCCTCGCTGTGAGGCAAACTGATTTCCATATCGATTACGCGGCTCATCAGCGTTCTCCGAGTCGGCTGCGCCTCAGCAGTCAGTGCGACAATTGAGCGTCCATGCGGCTACTGAGTCAAGTAAATGATTATAATCAGTCAAATATGTTCACTATGTTGACATTTGGCCGGTGGCGTCGGATTTTGCTGATGTCGTACCGCGCCGACAGCCGCCTGGCGCAGCTGCCGATCGGCGAGGTGCTGTCAAAATAAAAGCCGGCGTCTCACGTCGGTCCTGAAGCCGAATTGGAGACGGTTCTTGAAGATCCCTGCCGACGACCCCGATATCGCGACGACCCTGGTCAAGGGGCTCGCTGTTCTGGAGACCTTCCGCCCCAACCGGAGCTTGATGAGCAATGGAGAGATCGCGAAGGAGTCCGGGATCAATCGTTCCACTGTCGCCCGCCTGACCTATACTCTCGAGCGGATGGGCTATCTTCGGCAGGAGAAATCCAAGTTCCGACTCAGTTGGCGCGCGCTGGTTCTGGTGAACCCGCTGCTGGTCAATCTGAAGCTGCTGCACATCGCGCGGCCGTCGATGCAGAAACTCGCGCAGGATCTCGGCGGCACAGTTTCGATCGGGACCATCGACCGCACCAACTTTGTCTATCTCGAGACGTCGCGTGTGAACGAAAACATCTGGACCTCGCCCGATCTGGGCACGATCGGGCCGCTCCTTCCGGCAACGATCGGCCATGCGCTGGGCTCGCTGCTCACGGATGCCGAGTTCAAGCTGAAGCTCGATGAGATGAAGCGGCGCTCGCCGGACCTCTGGGCGAAATATTCCGACTCCTATGTCCAGGGTGTCGCCGAATGTCGCGACCGGGGTTTCTCGGTCGCCAAGGGCGTTTGGATACCCGGCACTCATTCCGCCGGCGCGCCCCTGATCCGCGACGCGAACGGCGACTGCTTCGGCGTGAACTGCCGCGTGCCGATCTTCCGGCTCAGCCCCAATCAGATCGAGGAAGAGGTGGGGCCGCGACTGGTTTCGCTTGCAGCCAATATCCGCAACCAGCTGAGCTACATCATGCCCCGCTGACCGCGGCCTCCGCACCGAGCTTCGTGAGCCTCCCGCCGCGGATGGAGCCACAATGCCGGGGGGAGCGGTGGACCGATGCGGACCCATGCGGCCGGCTTCAGCCGGGATTGACCTCAAAAAGCCCGGCACATCCCATACCGCCGGCGACGCACATCGTCGCCACCACGTAGCGTGCCTTGCGGCGACGGCCTTCCAGGAGAGCATGGCCGACGAGCCTCGCTCCGCTCATCCCGAACGGGTGGCCGATCGCGATAGCGCCGCCGTTGACGTTGACCTTGTCGGGGTCGATGCCGAGCTTGGTGCAGCAATAGATCGATTGCGAGGCGAAGGCCTCGTTCAGCTCCCACAAATCGATGTTCGCGACCGTGAGGCCATGACGCGCCAGCAGGCGCGGAACCGCGAAGACCGGGCCGATACCCATCTCGTCGGGCTCGCAGCCGGCCGAGGCGAAGCCGCGAAAGATGCCGAGCGGGGACAGCCCCCGACGGGCGGCCTCTTCGGCCGACATGACGACGCTCGCCGAAGCGCCGTCAGAGAGCTGGCTGGCATTGCCGGCGGTGACGAAGTTGGTCTCACCGCGTACCGGCTTCAGCTTGCCGAGCGCCTCGAGCGTTGTGTCGGGGCGATTGCCCTCGTCCCTGGCAAGGGTGACTTCCTGCTGCGTGACCTCGCCCGTCACCTTGTCCGTGGCGGCCATGACCGCGCGCATGGGCACGATCTCGTCGTCGAGGACACCCTGCTGCTGGGCCGAGGCGGTGCGCTGCTGGCTCCGCAGCGAGAAAGCATCCTGCGCCTCTCGCGATATGCCGTAGCGGTGCGCGACGATATCGGCGGTCTCGATCATCGACGTGTAGATCGTCGGCTTGTGCTCCATCAGCCAATCGTTCTGGGTCAGTTCACGCCGCACCACCGGCTGTACGAGGCTGATGGATTCGACCCCGCCACCGATCGCGACGGGCACCCCGTCCATGACCACGCGGCGAGCGGCGTGCGCGATGGCTTCGAGCCCGGACGCGCAAAAGCGGCTGACAGTCACGCCGCTCGATTGAACCGGGATTCCCGCGACGAGCGCCGCATGCCGCGCGACGTTGCCCCCGGTCGCCGCTTCCGGATAGCCACACCCCAGAACGACTTCCTCGACCGCGTCGGGCTCAATCTCTGCACGCGCAAGAGCGTGCCGGATCGCATGCGCGGCCATGTCGGCGCCCCGCAGCTGGTTGAACGCGCCGCGATGGGCTTTCGCGATCGGGGTGCGGGCGGTCGATACGATGACGGCTTCGGCCATGGAAAGGTTTCCTCGCCAGTTAAGGAGTTTTCGAAAGCGTCTGCCGGTGGCGGCGGGCGCCGCATCGGCAGGGTCTGTTTCAACTGTCGGTTCGGAGGCCCGCGAAGCCCTTGCTCTCGGCGGGGAGGCGCGTCAGCAGCGGCGCCGGCTCGAGCGCCTTGTCGCCGGCCTCGGCGGCCTGCGCCTCCAGACGCTTCGCGATGACGTCGAGCCCGACGCTGTCGGCCCAATACATCGGGCCGCCGCGCCAGGCCGGCCAGTTATAGCCGTTGATCCAGACGATATCGATGTCGCCCGGCCGCGCCGCGATGCCCTCTTCCAGGATGCGCGCGCCTTCATTCACCATCGGGTCGAGCAGCCGGGCCAGGATCTCGGCCTGCGTGAAGGCGCGCCGCGTCACGCCCTGCTCGGCGGAGATGCGGGCGATCAGCGCCTCGACCTCGGGGCAGCGCTGGCCGGTGCGCGCGCCCTGCGGATAGATGTAATAGCCGCGCCCGGTCTTCTGCCCGAACCAGCCTGCGTCGCAGATCGCGTCGGCCACGGCGGCCTTAAGCCCGCGCGCCCTGCGCGAGCGCCAGCCGATATCGTTGCCGGCGAGATCGGCCATGGCGAAGGGGCCCATCTTGAAGCCGAAATCGACCAGCGCCGCATCGACCTCATGCGGCAGGGCGCCCGCGATCAGCAGCCGCTCGGCGGCGCGGGTGCGCTGCTCCAGCATGCGGTTGCCGACGAAGCCGAAGCCGTTGCCGACCACGACCGGAACCTTGCCGAGCTTACGCCCGAGCGCCACGGCAGTGGCGACGGCATCATCCGCCACGCCCTGCGGCCTGACCACTTCGAGCAGCTTCATGACATTGGCCGGGCTGAAGAAATGCATGCCGATCACATCCTGCGGCCGGCCGGTCGCCGCCGCGATGGTGGGCACGTCGAGATAGGAAGTGTTGCTGGCGAGGATCGCGCCCGGCTTCGCCACCCTGTCGAGCTCGCCGAAGATCTGCTTCTTGACGCCCATCTCCTCGAAGGCGGCCTCGACGACGATGTCGGCGCCTGCCGCCGCGGCCAGCCCGACCGCCGGCTTGATCAGGGCGAGCCGCTGCTTGCGCGCCTCCGGCGTCAGCGAGCCCCGCGAGACCGAGATGTCATAAATCGCGGCGATGCGGTTGATGCCGTTGTCGAGCGCCGCCTGCGCGGTCTCGATAAGCGTCACCGGGATGCCGGCATTGGCGAAGCACATGGCGATGCCGCCGCCCATCGTTCCCGCGCCGATCACCGCGGCGGCGGTGATCTCGCGCGGCTTCACCTCCGACCCGATGCCCGGCACCTTCGCGACCTCGCGCTCGGCGAAGAAGACATGGCGCAGCGCCTTGGAGCGTTCGTCGGCGATCAGCGACAGGAACAGCTTGCGCTCGACGGCCACGCCTTCCTTGAACGGCAATGCGGTCGCGCGCACGGCCTCGACCAGCGCCGGCACGGTCGGCATGCCGTCCGCCTTCTTCAGGGCATCCTTGGCCAGAGCTTCGAAGCTCTCACGATCGGCCTCGGTCAATGCGACGGTGGCGGTGCTCGTCACAGGACGTCGCCCCTCCGCCGCCAGCGCCTCGGCCAGACGGATCGCGGCGGCGACGACATCGCTGGAGACGACCTCGTCGAGCAGGCCATAGTCGAGCGCGAGCCCCGCCGAGATTGGCTCGCCCGAAAGCATCATCGGGAAGGCCTTCGCCGCACCGATCAGGCGCGGCAGGCGTTGCGTGCCGCCCGCGCCGGGAATGAGCCCGAGTTTGACCTCGGGCAGGCCGAGCTTCGCTGCGGGCAACGCGACGCGACCGTGGCAGGCGAGCGCGACCTCGAGTCCGCCGCCGAGCGCCACGCCGTGGATAGCCGCGACGACGGGCTTGGCCGAAGCCTCGATCGCGTCGAGCAGATCGGGCAGCAGCGGCGCGGCCGGCGGTTTGCCGAACTCGCTGATATCGGCCCCGGCGATGAAGGCCTTGCCGGCGGATGCGATCACGATCGCGGTGACCGTCGCGTCGCCATTCGCTTGGGCGACGGCCGCCGCCAGCCCCTGGCGCACCGCCGCCCCCAGCGCATTGACCGGAGGATTGTCGATCGCGACCACCGCCACGGCATGCTGAATCGTGTATGCGACCAAACTCATGAGTACCTCGATCAAACCTTCATGCCGGGGAGATTGAGCGATGCCGTATTGCCGCCATCGACAGGAATGGCCTGCCCGGTGACATAGCTGGCATCGTCGCTCGCGAGAAAAGCGATCACCCGCGCGACTTCTTCGGGATGGCCATAGCGCCGGAGTTCGCAGCGCGCGCCCAGCCGGTCCTCCTTGCCGAGTTCGCGGGCCTTGTCGAAGATCGGTTTGGTCATCCCAGTCTCGATCAGGCCGGGGCAGACCGCATTGACCCTGACGCCGAAGGCGCCGAAGTCGCAGGCGCCGGTTTGCGTCATGTTGATCACGGCGGCCTTCGACGCGCTGTAAGCGTTGCCGCCTGCACCCGCCCGAATGCCGGCGACCGATGCGGTGTTCACGATGGAGCCCTGTCCGGCGGCGATCATGGCCGCGCCCGCGTGCTTCATGAACAGCATCGCGCCGAGAACATTGACCTGGATGACGCGCATCCATTCGGCCAAATCCTGCTCGACGGCCGCTCCCTTCGTGCTCGCGATGCCGGCGTTGTTGCACAGGACGTCGATGCGGCCGAACTTGGCCAGCACCTGCGCGACGCATGAGCGAACCGCGTCCTCGTCACCGATATCGAGCACGAAGGTTTCATGTTCGCCCGCACGGGGGAGGCTCGCGACGGTGCTGGCCAGTTCCGCCGCGTTGCGGTCGACCAGCGCCAGTCGCGCGCCCTCTCTGGCCAATTGCAGGGCGGTCGCGCGGCCGATGCCGCTTGCCGCGCCCGTAACGATGCAGGATCTGCCTTCGAAGCGCATGCCGCCCCCTGAGCTTTGATCGAACCAGACGGTTCAGCGATGTTCGGAATGCGCAATCGCACGGCCGATCTGCGCGAGCGCACCCGCCCTGTTGGCCACGTCGAGGGCATTGGCGTCGCTGGCGTTGCCTTGAACGGCACGCGCCATCACGCCGTGCAGGATGGCGGACAGCCGAAAGAAGGAGAGTGCCAGGAACACCGGCCAATCGGCGATCGCAACACGACCGCTTGCCTGCGAATAGCGGTCGAGCACCTCGGTCTCGCCAGGGATGCCGCGTTCCCTGAGATCGAGGCCCGCGAGACCCCGCCCACCGGATAGACGCGCATCGATGCGATAGGTCATGCAGTAATAGGCGAGATCGGCGATGGGATGCCCGAGGGTCGACAGTTCCCAATCCAGGATGGCAGCGACCTGCGGCGCATCGTGACGATAGAGCAGATTGCCGGTTCGGTAGTCGCCATGGACGATCGCGGTTTCGTCGGAGACGTGACGGCGCTCGCGCAACCAGTCGGCCAGCCAGCCGAGATCGGCGATTTCACCGGCTTGGGCTGATGATGCGCGGTACTGCTTCGTCCAGCGCTCGACCTGGCGGGCGACATAGCCGCCCTGCGGGCCGTAATCGGCAAGGCCGATGGCTGCCGGGTCCACGGCATGCAGACGGGCGAGCGTGTCGACGGCGTCGTAGTTGATCGCGGCGCGCCCATCGCGCGGCTGGTCGGCGAGCAGCAGCCCGTCGAAATGCCGCCCATCGACATGCCCCATCAGGTAAAATGGGGTTCCGATGACGTCGGCATCCGCGCAAAGAGCCATCACCTCGGGGACGGGAACCGAAGTCGGGCCGAGCGCGCTGATGATCGCGAATTCGCGTTCGACCTGATGCGCCTTGGGCAGCAATTGGCCCGACGGCTTCTTGCGCAGCACGCAGCGTCGGTCCCCGGATGCAATCAGGAAGGTCGGGTTCGACTGGCCGCCCTGAAACTGCCGGATGGAAACCGGGCCGTCGAAGCCGGGGATATGCACCCGAAGCCAGCGGGCCAGCGCGGCCTCGTCGAAACGGTGCTTGTCGATGACGTCGACGAGTGTGGCGACCTGAGCGGTCATGGCGGCCTACCCGATCGTCTCGCCGCCATCGGCGACGATGACCTGGCCGGTGACATAGGCGGATGCCGGGCTCGCCAGGAAATGCACGATGCCGGCGATATCCTCGACCTCGCCGAAGCGGCGCAGCGGCGTGCGCTGTTCCATCTGCGCCCGCCGTTCGGGCGATTCCACCAGTTCTCGCGCGAAATCCGTGCGCACGATGCCCGGCGCGATGGCGTTCACCCTGATCCCCTTCGCCCCCCATTCGACCGCGAGGTTGCGCGTCAGGGCGGCTTCCGCCGCCTTCGACATCCCGTAGGCGCCGATCACCCCCGTGCCGCGCAGGCCGGCGATCGAGGACATCATGATCACGGCGCCGCCGCCATTCTCGGCCATCTGGGGCAGCACCAGATTGCTCAGCCAGATCGTGCTCTGCACATTGACCGTCATCACCTTCGAAAAGGCATCGTCGGTGAGGCCGGAAAGCGGGCCGAAGACCGGGTTCGTCGCTGCGTTGCAGACCAGTATGTCGATCCGACCCCAATGGTTCAGCACATGGCTGACCAGCTCCTTCAACTGATCGTGGGAGCCGACATGGCAGGCCTTGGCGATCGCCTCTCCGCCCGCGGCTCGAATCTCAGCGGCAACCGCGTCGCAGGCATCCTGCTTTCGGCTTGAGATGACGACCTGGGCGCCGCTGCGGGCCAGCTGCAATGCCGAGGCTTTGCCAATGCCGCGCGACGAACCCGTGATCAGGGCGACCTTTCCTCTGACGTCGAACATCGCGGCCTCAGCTCCGATACTGCTTCAGCTCGAGCCGGGCGATGCTGTCGCGATGGACCTCATCGGGACCGTCGGCGAAGCGCAAGGTTCGGGACTTCACCCAGGCGCTGGCCAGGAAATGATCCTGCGAAACGCCCGCCGCCCCGTGGATCTGGATGGCGCGATCGATGACGTCACAGGCCATGTTGGGCGCCACGACCTTGATCATCGCGATCTCGCGGCGCGCTGCCTTGTTCCCGACCGTATCCATCATATGCGCGGCTTTCAGGGTCAGAAGCCGCGCCGCCTCGATCTCGCAACGCGAGCGCGCGATCTGGTCCCGCACAACCCCTTGCTCGGCCAGGGGCTTGCCGAAGGCCGTACGCGAGAGGGCGCGGCGGCAGGCCGCCTCAAGAGCGCGCTCGGCGAGGCCGATCGAGCGCATGCAGTGGTGGATCCGTCCCGGACCGAGCCGGCCCTGCGCGATCTCAAAGCCGCGCCCCTCGCCGAGCAGCATGTTGGATGCCGGTACCCGGACGTTGTCGAAATTGATCTCGGCATGGCCATGGGGGGCATGATCAAAGCCATAGACGGTCAAGGCACGTTCGACCGTCACGCCGGGCGTATCGAGAGGCACCAGGATCATCGACTGCTGCTGATGCTTGGGGGCCTCGGGGTTGCTGCGGCCCATCACGATCGCGATCTTGCAGTGTTCGCTGAGCGCCCCCGAACTCCACCATTTGCGGCCGTTGATGACGTATTCCTCGCCGTCGCGCCGGATCGCCGTCTGGATGTTCGTCGCATCGGACGAGGCGACATCCGGCTCGGTCATCGAGAAGCATGAGCGGATGACGCCTTCGAGCAGGGGCTGGAGCCACTCCCGCTTTTGCGCCTCCGTCCCGTAGAGGACGAGGGTCTCCATATTGCCGGTATCGGGCGCCGAACAGTTAAAGACCTCAGGTGCGATGGCCGAGCGCCCCATCACCTCGCAAAAGTGGGCATAGTCCAAATTATTGAGGCCGGCGCCGTACCGCTCATCCGGCACGAACAGATTCCAGAGCCCTTCCGCCCGGGCCCGCTGCTGCAAGTCCCGGATAATGCCCGGCGTCGCCCAGCGCGATGTCAGCTTGGCGAGTTGGCGCTCGTAGATCTCCTCATTGGGATAGATCTGCTCATCCATGAAGCGCTGCAGCTTCGCCAGGAGCGATTTGTGGACGTTTCGGAGCTCAAGCATCTGTGGATCCGCCATGCGATGTGGAGGAGTTCGGCTGGCTCCCCGCCCGCCATCGAAACGTGCCGATGCCGTGCGCGGCGCGCTGACCGGCATCGTCGAAAACGTGCGCCTCGGCGGTGAAGCTCGATCGCCCGGTGGAGATTGTGCGCCCCTCGACCGAGAGGCGGCCGGCGCGTACGGGCCGGATGAACTGCGTCGTCAGCGAGATGGTGACGGCATAGCGGGCGTCCTCGCCCTTCTCGGCATGAAGGCCGGACGCGCACGCGGCGAAGTCGATCATGGTGCAGATCACACCGCCATGGACATAGCCCATGCGATTCCTATGCCCGGGCCCGATTTCAAGGCTGCCCTTGACGTAGCCATGCCGGGATTCGTCGAGGCCGAGGCCCAGAAGGTCGAACAATCCGACGCCGGCGTAACTCTCGGCGCTCATGCGGTCCGGCCGGTCGTCAGGACGATCTTGCCGATTGCCGTGCGCCCCGTCAGCAGACGCAGCGCTTCCACGGTATCGGCCAGATCCAGCGTGCGGCTGATCAGGGGCTTCAGCTTGCCTTCCTCGAACCAGGCGAAGAGCTGCCGGAAATTGTCCTGGCTCGCTGCGGGATTGACCGAGGCAAACGTCCCGAAGAAGACCCCGACGAGGGCGCACCCCTTCAGCAGAAGCAGATTGGCGGGAATGCGCGGAATCGTACCGGAGGCAAAGCCGACGACGAGGATGCGCCCCTGCCAGGCGGTCACGCGCACGGCTTCTTCGAGCCTCTCTCCGCCGACGGGGTCGTAGACAACATCCACGCCCCTGCCGTCGGTCAAAGCCTTGACGCGATCCCTCAGCGACTCCGTGTCGTAGTTGATCAGGTGGTCGGCGCCGGCCTTGCGGGCCACCTCCAATTTCTCGGCGCTGCTAGCGGCGGCGATCACCGTCGCGCCCATCGCCTTGCCAATTTCCACCGCCGCGAGCCCCACGCCTCCGCTCGCACCGAGAACGAGGAGCACCTCGCCCGGCCGAAGGTCGGCCCGCTGACTCAATGCATGCATGCTCGTGCCGTAGGTCATCGAAAAGCCGGCCGCAGTGACCGCATCCATGGCGGCAGGGCGCTGCATGACGCGGCTGGCCCGGACCACCGCCGCTTCCGCGAATGCGCCGATGCCGACCATCCCCGTGACCGGCATGCCGACCGCGAGATGCGTGACGCCCTCGCCAATGGCCTCGACAACACCGCCGATCTCGGTGCCGGGGGTGAAGGGCAGGGCCGGTTTGACCTGGTATTTGCCCTCGACCATCAACGTGTCGGGGAAGTTGACGCCCGCGGCCTCGATGGCGATGCGGACCTCGCCGGGGCCGGGCTGGGGCACGTTCCTGTTCTCGATGACGAGGTCTTCGAGCGGCCCGAAGGCGTTGCACATGACAGCGCGCATATCTTCCATCCCTAGTGGTCGCTTCGGCAGCGTTTTGATTCAGCGGCCTTGGTTAAGCCGGTGCCTGGTGCGAAGCCGTCACGACAGGCCGTTCAACCGCTTTGCGTCGCGGATCATGTTGCGGGCAATGACGAGTTGCTGGATCTGCGTGGTGCCTTCGTAGATGCGGAAAAGGCGCACATCCCGATAGAAGCGTTCGATCCCGGAATCGGCGACATATCCCGCACCACCGAAGATCTGGACGGCCTTGTCCGCGACGCGACCCACCATCTCGGAACAGAACATCTTGGCGCAAGCGGCTTCGGTGCCGATCGACTGTCCGGCATCGCGCCGGCGAGCGGTCTCCTCGACCATGCAGCGCGCGGCGAAGCTCTCGGCCTTCATGTCGGCGAGCATCGCCTGGACCAGCTGGAACTCGGCGATAGGCTTGCCGAACTGACGGCGCTGGAGCGCGTAGTCTAGGCAGTCGGCAATCAGGCGCTCCGCGACCCCGACGCAAACGCCGGCGATCGTCAGCCGGCCGCGGTCCAGCACCTTCATCGCCGTGACGAAGCCTTTGCCTTCGAAGTCCGGCCCGCCGAGGATCGCCGATTGCGGCACCCGAACGTTATCGAAGATCACGTCGCATGTATGGGCTCCCTGCTGACCCATCTTCCTGTCCTTCTTGCCCAGGGTGATCCCGGGCAGATCGGCGTCGACTAGAAAAGCGGAAATGCCGGCCGCCGTCCTGCTGTCCGGATCGGTGCGGGCGAAGACCGTGAAGAGGCCAGCGACGGGCGCGTTGGTGATGAAGCGCTTGGTGCCGTTGATGATGAAGCTGTCACCATCGCGGCGCGCATTCGTGCGCAGCGAACCGGCGTCGGAGCCGGCCTCCGGTTCCGTCAGGCAGAAGGAGCCGACGAGCTGACCGCTCGCCATCGCCGGCAGGTAGTGTGTCTTCTGCTCCTCCGTGCCGTCGATGATGATGCCTTGCGAACCGATGCCATTGTTGGTGCCAATCATCGAGCGGAAGGCGGGAGACGTCTTCCCGAGAAGGAAGGAAACCTGGATTTCCTCCGAAAGCGTCAGCTCGAGGCCGCCATAGGTTTCCGGGATGGCCAGGCCGAACAGACCCATCTCGCGCATCTGTTCGATGATCTCGGGGGGGACCTGGTCGGTCTCGCCAACCAGGGCCTCGTTGGGCCTCAGCTTCTCGCGAACAAAGCGCTCGATCGCATCGAGAAGCTGTCCAAAAACGTCGGGGTCGAGTGCCATTAATTCCGCGCCTCGGAATTTAATTCCATTATTGTGATTCCTCGCATATCGTCTATCAAGCCGTCAAGGCGCTTTGCGCCGGGAAGGCTGCACGCTGGGCAGGGCGCCTGGTTCAGGAGTCGAGACGGGCAGGATGCGCAAGCGCGAAACGCAGGTGAACCAGATGGAGCCTCAGGACGCGACGGATGATCCCCGTTTCGTCACGGCTCTCGCGCGCGGCCTGAGCGTCCTGCGCGCCTTCAAGCGAGGTGACAGGATGCTGGGGAACCAGGAACTCGCGGAGCGAACCGGTCTGGCGAAATCGACCATCTCCCGCCTCACCTACACGCTCAGCAAGCTTGGCTACCTGGAATATTCCTCGAGCAGCGGGCAATATTCGCTTTCGGCGTCGGCATTGGCGCTGGGCTTTTCGGCGCTCGGAAGCTTGGCGATCCGCGATGTCGCTCGACCGCTGATGCAGGAACTCGCAGATCAGGTGGGGGCGTCGGTAGCGCTCGGGACGCCCGACCAGCGCACAATGATCTATGTCGAGGAATGTCGCGGATCCAGTCCGCTGCGGCTCGGCATCGAAATCGGCTCGCACATCAAGATGGCGACCTCCTCCATGGGACGCGCCTATCTCGCCGGCCTGGACGAGCCGATGCGCGTCCGCATCGTCGACCAGTTGTGCGCGCACGAAGCCGATGCCGACGCGATTCGGTCAGGCATCGCAATTGCGGTCGCAGAATTCGCCGAGAAGGGTTTCGTTCGCTCCATCGGGGAGTGGAAACAAGAGGTCAACTCCGTCGGCGTCCCGATACTTCTGCACGGGTCGCGGCCGTTTGCGCTCAACTGCGGGGGATCATCGCTCTCACTCAAGACCGAAGACCTGAACGAGATCGGGATGCGCCTGGTGAATGTCGCCAGGCGGATCGCCAGGTCCCTCGGCGCGGAGTGACCGCCGCGCGCTGCGCCCGATCGCTCAGACAGCTCGCCGGATCTGCCAGCGATCGCCGATCTGCTCGACCAGAGCTTCCGAGTGCAGCTTGTCGAGATGGGCGAGGACATTCCGTTCGGCCGCCCGGCGCAGCCACAGGTCGGTTTTTGAGTAAAGTCGATCCATCAGGTCCCACGCAGTCGTGGGTCCATCCCCAAGGGCGGCGAAGATTTCCTCCTCACGCTGAATTCTCCGCTTGAGCAAATCGGCGACATAGGGCTGCGGGTTCGGCAAGGCCGGGCCATGCCCAGGGAGGTACAGCCGATCTTCACGCGACAGCATCACGCGAAGGCTGTTGCAATAGGCGGCCATATTGCCGTCCGGCGGCGAGACGATGCTGCTCGACCACGACATGACGTGATCGGCGCTGAAGACGACTCCGTCCGGTCTAGCGAAGCACAGGTGATCGCTCGCATGCCCCGGCGTGTGGATCGCGATCATTCCGGCCACGGCATCGCCATCCTGGATCAGCACGTCGGGCTCGAAGGAGGGGTCAGCCGGTCGATGGAAGGCGAAGGTGGGCGCTCCCGTGCGAACCTTCAACGAGGACGTGGCGCCAAGATGATCCGAATGGGTGTGGCTGAGGAGGATCGCGGATACCGCTCCATGCGTCGCGGCGATCACGTCGTCGAGGTGTCCATCATCATCCGGACCGGGGTCGATAACGACAGACCCGTCGCTGGTCTCGATGAGATAGGTGTTGGTTCCGTGATAGGTCATCAGACTCGGGTTGTTCGCGACGATCCGCCTGATGCCCGGCAGGACAAGAATGGCCTCGCGGCGGCGAGGCTCCGGTTCTCTCAGGAAGGCCAAGATATACGTCCCCTTCATTCATCTGGTGCCGAGGGTGGTCCGACCCCCAGCACCGCGGGAGCCTTCGGACCCTATGCCCTCCACTGAAGTGGACATGCCTAGGCCACACAATTCAAAGAGCGTTCTTGTGCACAGCCATGTGACTCGAATTGCATGGACGCGAGATAGCCTAAGCAGGGCCGGCGAAAAGCCCTGCACATGGAAACAGAAGCCTATTGCACGCTCTTGGGTGTGCTGCCCACAAGGGGCCTTCCGTGCGTCCGGGAGGGCCAGATTCGTCTGCAGCCAAGTGCTGAACAAGCGGTCCAAAAGCAGATGGGGTGGATGGCTCCCGCTCCCGGCGTTGCGGCGCCACAATGGTGCTGTCACGCAGCACGAGCTTGGAGCGACCACGATGGAGATCACGACTGTCGGCATCGACTTGGCCAAGAATGTCTTCCAGGTGCACGCTATCAGCGGAACAGGAGAGGTTCTCGCCCGACGAGCGCTGAGGCGAGCTCAGGTAATGCCCTTCTTCCGCAAGCTCGCTCCTTGCCTGATCGGCATGGAGGCCTGCGGCACGAGCCATCACTGGGCGCGGGAGCTTACTAGTCTGGGTCATACCGTGCGGTTGATGCCTCCGGCCTACGTCAAGCCATACGTGAAGCGGGGCAAGACCGACGTCGCTGATGCGGAGGCGATCTGCGAGGCGGTCACGCGCCCGACCATGCGCTTTGTTCCAATCAAGTCGGTCGAGCAGCAGGCCGCGCTGGCCCTTCATCGCACCCGCGACCTCATCGTTCGTCAGCGTACGCAACTCATCAACATGATCCGGGGGCTCCTGGCCGAGTTCGGCATCGATATCCCGAAGGGCATCACCCACGCCTTGGCCTTCGTGCGGCGCGCCGTGGCCGGCGGCGCGCATGAGGTTCCCGATCTCGCCGCCAAGGTGATCAACTCCTTGGCCGAGCAAGCGATCGAGGCGCAGGACCGCATCCGCCAACTCGAACGAGACTTGCTGGCTTGGTTCCGATCGAACGACCTCGCGCGGCGCATTGCCACCGTGCCCGGCGTCGGTCTGCTCGGAGCGAGCGCATTGGCGGCCACTGTCACCGATCCGGCCCAGTTCCGCTCCGGGCGCCAGTTCGCGGCCTGGCTGGGACTAACGCCGCTCAACAACTCCAGCGGCGGCAAGGAACGCCTCGGTCGCATCTCCAAAATGGGCGATCAATATCTGCGGCGCCTTCTGGTCACTGGCATGACGTCGCTCGTCAGACGCAACAAGTATTACCCCGATGCAGCTGATCCTCACGTAAACGCGCTGCTCGCCCGCAAGCCGATCCGGCTCGTCACCGTCGCCCTGGCGAACCGGGCAGCACGGGCGATCTGGGCCATCATGGTTCGGGGCGAGATTTACCGCATGCCAGCGCCCAGCGTGGCAGCAGCCTGAGGATCAGTAGCAAATCAGCGCGCTACACGCGCGAAGGAGGTTGCGAGGACCCTGTGAGATGATGGCGCACCGGTCAGACCGGGGATGAGGACAACCCGCCGAAGGTCGAGGGCGTAAAGGCCCGCAAAGCAGAATGGGATCTCATCCGTGGAAACCATCAGGGCCAGCGGTCAATGACCGCACGAACAGGCCGGACACAAGACTGCACCCGACCAGTACCCCAAACCATCACAGACCCCTTGCAACGCGGGAGCCATCCACACAGGACCTTCCAGATGTCGGGTAAGGGTCGCCAACAGACCTCGCGTCGATGCATTCCGAAGGTCTGGTTCCGGGCGACCATCCAGAGTCCGCTCCTGGCGGATGTCGTTGAAAAAGTCGTCGTTGCTGCGGGTGTGAAGTCCTGATTCAGTCGTCTTGGGCGGAGGGCGGCGCGATGATGGGTGAACGGCGGGTGGCGCAGGAGGCGCTGTTCTACGAGTTCAGTCTTGAGCGTCACGTGCCGGACGATCATTGGGTGCGGTCGATAGACCGGTTCGTCGATCTTTCCGAGATCCGCGCACATCTGCGGCCGTTCTACAGCGAGATGGGTCGGCCCTCGATCGATCCGGAGCTGATGATCCGGATGCTGCTCATCGGCTATTGCTTCGGCATCCGTTCCGAGCGGCGCCTGTGCGAGGAGGTGCACCTGAACCTCGCCTATCGCTGGTTCTGCCGGCTCGGGCTTGAGGGCGACGTTCCCGATCACTCGACCTTCTCGAAGAACCGGCATGGCCGCTTCCGCGAGAGCGATCTTCTGCGTGAGCTGTTCGAGACGACCGTCCGGCGTTGCATCGAAGAAGGGCTCGTGGGCGGAGAAGGCTTCGCGGTCGATGCCAGCCTGATCAAGGCCGATGCGAACAAGCAACGTTCCGCGGACGCCTCAGAGCTGGTCGACTGGCACGATCTCGCCCGGACGCGTCGCTCGGTGCGCGAATATCTCGATACGCTCGATGAGGCCGCCTGGGGCGCGGCGAGCGAGGCGAAGCCGAAGTTCGTGTCGCGCGCCGATCCGGCCGCGCAATGGACCGGCGCTTTGAAGGGGCATGCCTTCTTCGCCTACGCCACCAACTACCTGATCGACCTCGACCACGCCGTCATCGTCGATGTCGAGGCCAGCCGCGCCATCCGGCAGGCCGAAGTCGGCTCGGCCCGGACCATGCTCGACCGAACGCAGGAGCGTTTTGGCCTCTGGCCGGCCAGGCTAGCCGCCGACAGCGCCTATGGCTCGGCCGAGAACCTCGCCTGGCTGGTGCATAAGCGCGGGATCGAGCCGCATATCCCGGTCTTCGACAAATCCCAGCGCAGCGACGGCACCTTCAGCCGCTCCGACTTCGCCTATGACCACGCGCGCGATCGCTACACCTGCCCGGGCGGGAAGGAGTTGAGGCCGCGCCAGAAGGCCTATCGAACCGAGCGGCCGCTCGTCGATGACGAGGGCATGATGCGTTACCGCGCCAGCAAGTTCGACTGCGACGCCTGCTCGCTGAAGCCGCAGTGCTCACCCAACATGCCCGCTCGCAAGATCCTGCGCTCGATCCATGAGGGCGCCCGCGACATGGCCAGGGACATCGCCGAGACCGACGCCTATGTCACCTCGCGGCGCGAACGGAAAAAGGTCGAGATGCTGTTTGCTCACCTCAAGCGCATCTTGCGGCTCGACCGGTTGCGACTGCGCGGACCGAATGGCGCCAGAGACGAGTTCCACCTCGCCGCAGCAGCCCAGAACCTCAGGAAGCTCGCCAAACTCAAGCCAAACGGGCCGCAGGTCAGGCCTGCCTGACCAAGCGAAGCCCTACTCTGCTAAATCCGCTCCCCGCCAGCGCCGATCTCAGGGCCGACTTTTTCAACGGTATCGGCGCGATCAGGGCGTTTGCGGCGACGGTCGGGAACTTCAGCTTCCCACCCGACCCGGTCCTTTTCCGTGCAAAGCGCCTCGAGGCAGCCTCGCGCCATGAGCGGAACTTGAGGCGTTGCCGGAAAGCAGTCAACACCCGGTCGCGTCGCAACCGTCTCTTTGGCTAAACGAATTCCTGCGGCAGCGGGACGGTCATTTCGCCTATCGTCAGGTCGCAAAATACTGGATAGCTTCTAATAAGCACTGGCCACCCAATTCGCGGTTCTCGGAAACAGCCATTGGCGGCGTCGTCCAGAATTAGATCGTTTTGGTCTCTCTTTGAGCTTCGAACTGGACCGGTGATAATGAGGGGGGCGAGTGAATGGTTGCTGGACTCACTGTCGCTGAACGCCAGAGCGCGATCACAGTATCAGCGCTCGTCGCCTTATGCGGGATCGCCATGGCGATCGGCGGTCGTGACGATCTGTTGGGTGTGCACGGCGTCATTGTACTCATCGCCGGGCTCAGCTGTGTCTTCCTGGTGCTGGCGAAATATTTCGAGCCGGAGCCGTCGGATGAGCGTCTGACGCATTACTACGACGACCCGACCAAGGTGGGCATCGTGCTCGCCCTTGGATGGGCCGTCATCGGCATGTTCGTCGGAGTGTGGGTCGCGGCGCTCCTCGCCTGGCCGGACCTGACTTTCGATGCCGCCTGGGCGAGCTTCGGTCGCCTTCGGCCTGTCCACACCTCAGGCGTGATCTTCGGCTTCGGCGGTAACGCCCTGATCGCGACCTCCTTCCATGTCTTGCAACGCACCACGCGGGCACGCCTGCCCGATCAATTCAGCCCGTGGTTCGTACTCCTGGGCTACAACCTGTTCTGCGTGCTCGCCGCGAGCGGCTATTTGATGGGGCTGACTCAGTCCAAGGAATATGCCGAGCCCGAATGGTATGCCGACATCTGGCTGGTCATCGTCTGGGTCGTCTATTTCCTGATCTACATCCGCACGCTTCAGCGGCGGAAAGAGCCGCATATCTACGTCGCGAACTGGTACTACATGGCCTTCATCCTGGTCGTGGCGGTACTGCACATCGTCAACAACCTGGCCGTTCCGGTCTCCTTCGGCCACGCCAAGAGCTATTCGCTGTTCTCGGGCGTCCAGGATGCGATGACCCAATGGTGGTACGGCCACAACGCGGTGGCCTTCTTCCTGACTGCCGGCTTCCTAGGGATGATGTACTACTACCTGCCCAAGCGAGCCGGGCGACCGATCTACTCCTACAGGTTGTCGATCATCAGCTTCTGGGGCATCACCTTCATGTACATGTGGGCTGGTTCGCACCACCTGCACTACACCGCCCTTCCACAATGGGTGCAGACGCTCGGCATGACCTTCTCGGTCGTGCTTCTGGTGCCGTCCTGGGCCTCGGCCGGTAATGCGCTGGCGACGCTCAATGGCGCCTGGCACAAGGTTCGCGACGACGCGACCCTGCGCTTTATGATGGTCGCCGCGATCTTCTACGGCCTGGTGACCTTCGAGGGCTCGTTCATGGCGATACGAGCCGTCAACTCCCTGTCGCACTACACCGACTGGACGGTCGGCCATGTCCATGTCGGCGCGCTCGGCTGGGTGGCGATGATCACGTTCGGCTCGTTCTACGCGCTGGTGCCATGGATGTGGAAGGTCGAGCGAATGTACTCGCCCAAGCTGGTCGAGGTCCACTTCTGGCTCGCCCTTGCCGGGACCATCATCTACGTCTTCGCGATGTGGAACTCGGGCATCATCCAGGGCCTGATGTGGCGCACCTACAACGACAGCGGGACGCTAGCCTATTCGTTCATCGATAGCGTCGTCCCTATGCATCCCTACTACATCGCGCGCGCCGTCGGTGGTTTGCTTTTCCTCATCGGCGCGATCGTCGCTTCCTACAATGTCGCGATGACGATCCGAATGGCTCGCGTTCGGACGACAGCGCAAGGGGCTGAGATCGACCAGCCTGCCCTTCCGGCTGCCGCGCCGGTGTTGCAGCCGGGAGAGTGAGCCATGGCCGAGTTCTTCCACCGCAGGCTCGAACGCAGTGCCATCGGGTTCGTGCTGGCCATTATCGGCGTGTCGGCAATTGGCGGCTTCGTCGAGATCGCGCCGCTCTTCACCATTCAAGAGACGGTCGAGGAGGCGCCGGATATGCGTGTCTACACACCGCTGGAGCTGGCCGGCCGCAATATCTACATCCGTGAAGGTTGTTACGCATGCCACAGCCAGATGATCCGCACTCTGCGCGACGAGGTCGAACGCTACGGACCGTACTCACTCGCGGTCGAGTCGAAATACGACCATCCAATGCTGTGGGGTTCGAAGCGCACCGGCCCGGATCTGGCGCGGATCGGTGGAAAATACTCTGACGCCTGGCATGTCGCGCATCTGATCAATCCGCGCGACGTTGTCCCGCAATCGGTCATGCCGAAATACGGTTGGCTGATGCGCAACGATCTGCGGACTGGTGACCTCGGGCGGCACCTTGCCGCGCAACGCGCCGTCCGGGTGCCCTATAGCGATGCGATGATCGCGAATGCAACCGCCGACGCCTACGGCCAGGCCAGCCCCGACAGCCCCTATGCCAGCGGCGTCAGCGAGCGCTACGGGGAAGCCACCAACACGCGGGCCTTTGACGGAGACCCCGGTCGACTGACTGAGATGGATGCCGTGGTCGCCTATCTTCAGGTTCTCGGCCGGCTCACGGATGCCGCCCATCGCCAGACGGCTGCGGCGGAAAGGTGATGCGATGGGTATCGACCATCAGACACTCGTCGGCTTCGCCAAGAGTTGGGGGCTCTTCTACCTGATCGCGCTCGCGGGGGGCGTACTGATTTACGCGTTCTGGCCGTCAAACCGGAAGCGCTTTGACCGGGCCAAGAACAGCATTCTCGATAAAGACGACAGGCCGGGGGACTGAGGCAAATGGACCAGGCAAAGCGGGACCCCGTCTCGGGACAGTTGACGACCGGTCATGAGTGGAACGGCATCGAGGAACTCGACACGCCTATCCCGCGCGTCGTGCTGTATTTTCTGGCTGCCGGGACCCTGTTCGCCGTAATCTATTGGCTCCTGATGCCGGCCTGGCCGCTCGGCTGGACCTATACCAAAGGCCTCCTCGGCATCAACCAGCGCGAGGTGGTGACCCGGCAGGTTCGCGACGCGGCGGCGGGGCGGGCGATTTGGACCGCCCGCATCGCCAATGCCTCCTACGCCGAGATCGCGGCCGATCCCGCGCTGATGAACCATGTTCGTGAAACCGGCCGCACCCTGTTCGCCGACAATTGCGCGAGCTGCCACGGCAGCGAAGGCAAGGGCGGCCCGGGCTTCCCCAATCTCGCCACGGGCTCCTGGCTCTGGGGCGGCAGCCCGGAGGCCATCGCCCAGACCATTCGCGTCGGCATCAATGGGACGGCCAAGGACACGCGGATCTCGCAGATGCTGGCGTTCGGGCGGGACGGCTTGCTTCAGCGCGAGCAGGTACTCGCAGTCGTCGCCT
The DNA here is from genome assembly GCF_026020075.1 of Bosea sp. NBC_00550. NCBI lineage: Bacteria > Pseudomonadati > Pseudomonadota > Alphaproteobacteria > Hyphomicrobiales > Alloboseaceae > Allobosea > Allobosea sp. NBC_00550. The sequence continues at coordinate 320,271 of NZ_CP102773.1, read as the reverse complement.
ATGTCCGCTCGCTTTCGGGGCAGCAATTGGTAAGCGCAGACCAGGCGCGCCTGCCCGCCGGTAGGGAAGTCTACGCCGCGAACTGCGCCGCCTGCCACGGGCCTGAAGGCAAAGGCCTGCCCGATCTCGGCGCTCCAGATCTGACTGACGCCAACTGGATCTATGGCGGCGATCTCCATTCGATCTACAACAGCGTTCAGAATGGGCGCCTCGGTCACATGCCGAGCTGGGAGGGCCGGCTGTCGCCGACCGATATCAAGCTGCTGGCCCTTTATGTCGGCACGCTTCAGGGCACTGGGCGATGACGGTCCCCCCGGAAACCGAGGTGCGGCGCCGCGTCAGTGGCAAAGTTCTATGGCTGGGGCTCGCGGCCGCGCTGATGGCGATGCTCATCCTGGCCAACGCGCATCTGGTCTATATCGCCATCGGTTCGCAGCCGGCCTGTGTGCCGCACGCGAAATCTGCGGGCGAGGCGGGCACGTTCCGTGCCGCCCGTCCGGCCTGCTGAAGCGGGGGAGGAAGATCATGGGCGCGATCGAGAACGGCCAAGACATCTTGCCGCCACTCTCGGCGCAACGGCGCCGCAATCTCCCCACGCGCGCTGCGCTATCCTGGCTGGAAGCGGGCTGGAGTGATCTCCGCCACAGCCCAGTGCCAAGCCTCCTCTACGGAACAGCAGTGTTTCTGGTGTCGCTCGGCATCGTCTTGGGCCTGTTTCGCTTCGAGCTCGACTATATCCTGTTGCCGGCGCTGGCGGGCTTCATGGTGGTCGGGCCGCTTCTTGCGATCGGCCTCTATCAAAAGAGCCGCGCTATCGAGGCGAGCCAACCCGTCAGCCTTCTGCGCATGATCTTCGTGAAGGCGGCTTCCGGTGGGCAGGTCTGGTACACCGGCGCGATCCTATGCCTGCTGATGCTGGCCTGGATGCGGGCCGCCGTGATCATCTATGCGCTGTTTTTTGGCTTGCGGCCCTTCCCAGGCCTCCGAGACGTCATCGCCATGCTGGTCTCAACGCCTGAGGGATGGGCGATGCTTCTGGTCGGAACGGTAGCGGGCAGTTTGTTTGCAGCCTTCTCCTTCGCGATCAGCACCTTCGCAATCCCGATGCTGCTCGACGAGAGGGTCGACGCCTTCACAGCGATGGGAACCAGCATTTCGCTGGTTTGGAACAATCTGCCGGTGATGCTCGCCTGGGGTGCGATCGTGCTCGGTCTTTTCGTCCTGAGCCTGGCGACGGGGCTTGTCGGCCTGATCGTCGTCTTCCCGCTGCTGGGCCACGCCACCTGGCATAGCTATCGGGCGATCAAATGACCTGTTGCGCGCCGCCGTTCGACCCGCATCGTGCATTCGACGGTTCGGCGGCGCGGCAGGAGATCCGGCTCGCCAGCCGCGAATTGGGCGACGGCCTCAAGCAGAGCGATTTCTCCGTGCCGGGGGTCCACTGCGCCGCCTGCATCCGCGCGGTCGAGACCGGACTGATGCGGATCGCCGGCGTCGAGCATGCGCGCGTCAATCTATCGACAAAGCGCGTGGCCGTGAAATGGCGTGGCGGAGAACCGCCTGACCTTCTGGTTGCGCTGGCAACGCTCGGATATCCCGGCCACCTGTTCGAGAACGAGGCCGACCGGCCAGATCCCGAGCGTGCGCGGCTTGTGCGGGCGTTGGCGGTCGCCGGCTTCTGTTCGATGAATATCATGCTGCTGTCGGTTTCAGTCTGGTCCGGAGCCGAACCGGAGACCCGCAGCGCTTTCCATTGGATTTCCGCGGCGCTGGCGCTGCCTTGCCTCCTCTACTCCGGCCGGGTCTTCTTCTCTTCGGCCTGGTCGGCCCTGCGGCATGGCCGCACCAATATGGACGTGCCGATCTCGATCGGCATCTGCCTCGCCTTCGGCCTCAGCCTCTACGATACCCTTCATGACGGCCCCCATGCCTATTTCGACGCTGCGACCTCGCTGATCTTCTTCCTCTTGATCGGGCGGACCTTGGACCATCTCATGCGTGAGAAGGCGCGCGCCGCCGTGCGGGGTCTGATGCGCCTTTCACCGCGCGGCGCGACGGTCCTGCGCGCCGACGGCAGCCGGGACTATCTCCCACTTGCCGAGATAGCGCCCGGCATGCGCCTCGCGTTGACTGCGGGCGACAGAATCCCAGTCGATGGTAGCGTCGAGGAGGGAGAATCCGAACTCGACTGCGCCATCGTCACCGGTGAGAGCGCGCCGCGTTTCGTCGCGGCGGGGGCGTCTGTGCGGGCGGGAACGCTCAACTTGTCAGGTCCGCTGACCATCACCGCCACCGCAAAGGCAGAGGAGTCGTTCCTGGCCGAAATGATCCGGCTGATGGAAGCAGCCGAAGGCGGGCGCGCCCGCTATCGTCGCCTCGCCGACCGGGCCGCCGCGCTCTATTCCCCTATCGTCCATGCTACGGCTTTTCTCACCTTTCTCGGCTGGATGGCGGTAACGGGCGACTGGCACTGCGCGATCACCATCTCCATCGCCGTTCTGATCATCACCTGTCCCTGCGCGCTCGGGCTTGCGGTTCCGATCGTGCAGGTGATGGCGTCGCGGCGGTTGTTCGAAAATGGCATCATGGTCAAGGATGGCTCCGCCATCGAACGGATGGCCGAGATCGATAGCGCTGCCTTCGACAAGACCGGCACCCTGACTTTCGGCGTGCCGCGCCTCGTCAATGCTGCGGCGATCGCTCCCGCCGACTTGGCGATCGCAGCCGAGATCGCCGGCCGCTCTGGGCATCCGCTCTCTCAAGCCATCGCGGCTGCGGCACCAGCGGGCGGGATGGCGCTCTCCGACATCCGCGAACGGCCTGGCCTTGGCATCGAAGCTCGGCTTGACGGTCGTCTCTATCGTCTTGGTCGGGCCGAGTGGGTGCTCGCCTGCGGGACAGATGGGCAATCCCATGGCGGCACGGTGCTCGGCTGCAACGGTGAACTCATCGCCCGCTTCACCTTCGAGGAGACGATGCGCCCACAGGCGCGCGCTGCCGTCAGTGCGCTGCGCGCCGAAGGCATTCAGCTCATGCTGCTCTCCGGTGATACGCCCATCGCAGTGCGGGCCATTGCCGCACGACTCGCGGTCGATGATGTCGCGGCGGGTCTCCTGCCGGCCGAGAAGGTCGAGCACCTCGCCGCACTGAGTACACGAGGGCATAGAGTGCTGATGGTCGGCGACGGGCTCAACGATGCGCCGGCGCTCGCCGCCGCACATGTCTCGATGGCTCCCGCTTCGGCGGCCGATATCGGCCGTAACGCAGCGGATTTTGTTTTCCTGCGCGATGGTCTTGATGCGGTCCCCGCGGCGCTGTCCGTTTCGCGCGCGGCGGGCCAGCTCGTACGGCAGAATTTCGCCTTAGCGATCGGCTACAACGCGATCGCCCTGCCGGTCGCGATCGCGGGGTACGTCACGCCCCTGATCGCCGCATTGGCGATGTCGCTCTCCTCCGTCCTCGTGGTCGCCAATGCGCTACGTCTCAATGTGGAATTCGTAGGCCCGAGTCGATCGACAAGAGTGTTGCCCGGGGACGGAGGGCTAACATCTGCACCGGAGCCAGGCAGATGAGCAGCCTTGTATTCCTCGTGCCCCTGGGGCTTCTGCTCGGCGGCACAGCGCTCGCTGCCTTCCTCTGGTCTCTCAAAAGCGGCCAGTATGACGATCTGGACGGCGCCGCGGAGCGGATACTCCTAGATGATGATGACGAGAGGGATTTGAAAGCCGCGCAAACCACTCTGCCTGTCCCGACGAGCCCGCAGAACAATCGCGACAAATGAGCGGCTCCATCAGAGCGAGAACGGCCACAGCTAGGCTGCCCGAAACCGTACGTTGCCAAGGTCGCCTTAGGACCAGCCCCGGTCGCCAAGCGGCCTCGCGACCTATGTCCGAGTTGGGTCGCCAACATACCACGGAGATGCGCCTGTGAATGTCTGGTTCGGGGCGGCAGTCCAGAGTCTCCTGCTGGCGCACTGCCGCTGCACGTCGCCCCACCTTTGCTTGAAGGCGTGCCGGTCTCGCTTGGGCGTTTCGCGGATCATGGGGGCTCGTGAGAGCGGATGGCTGCGATGGCCACGGCCTTCTCGCAGGTATTGCCGTTCTCATCGAGTGACAGGCAATCGCGAATAGCTTGCTCGACCCGTTCCCGTGCCGCAGCGAGCGCGACTTCGGCGGCTAGGGCGCGGGCTTCAGCCCGGTCGGCGCGCTTGTTCGCGGCCTTGGCCAGCTGCCATTGCATGTAACCATAGCGACTGTGCGTGCGCTCCTTGCGCAGATATTCTCCGTAATCGTCGGGCTCAATGATCTGCCCCTCGCTCGGCGTTGCAGGGCTCGAAGGCGGCGGGGGAAGCCAGAAACCGTGCGCCCATTGCAGCCGATATCCGCACACGGGGCAGACCAGCCCGTCTTTGGTCGCGACAAGCTGCCCGAGTTTACCGCCATGCTCAGCTTGATAAGCCCGATGTGCGTCGTCGGTTCGGTCACCGCCGCATAAGAGATGGACCGCGTTTTCGACCTGAAACAAGTTGAGTGCGGCAACCTGCTCATCGGTCCACGGTGCTGTCCGCTTCTCGGCCATTTGTTCTCGGCCTCTTTTACCGGACAACGCGCAGCCCGTCCGTCAGTTCACACTTCGTGCTGATGATGCTCAGCCTCTCACCCATCGTCCCGCTCTCTTGCGCGTGCTTATGAAGGCGGGGTCGGCCGGCTGCTTCTTGCGGTGAGCCAGGGGGCACCACCGGTCTATGTCGGAAGCGTCGGTATCGGCTTCAGCCACGACGGCGCGACCGCGCTCCGCAAGCAGATGGACGAACTCGTTATCTGACAACCCGCGGTCAGCCTGAAGGGCAGACGACAGGCCTATCGCTGGCTCACGTCGGCTCTGGTGGCGGAAATCGAGTTTCGCGCATGGGCCGCCGACGGCAAGCTGCGGCACGGCTCCTACTCGGAAGGACGCTGATGTGGGTCGCCGTTTACGAGATACGGAGCGGGTAATTCATTTGACCGTTCGCTGCGTGGTCGAGCACAGCAAGGCGATATCCTGCTCAAGCTCACTAAGGAGCAGCCGGTACTCCTCGGCTATCTCAGCGGCCCGGTTTCCCGGAATCTTGGCCCAGTGTAGCGCCGCTTCCCAAGCGAGCGCGTAGCTCTCGCAGAGGCTCGCAACAGCGGGCCGCGTGGCCGTCCGTAGAAGCTCCGCGCGGCGGTGGGGCCAGCGGAGCAAGAGCCGGGTCACACCGGCCCGCTTTTCAGGTGTCTCCATCGCGTCAAAATACCAATTATCGCCTCGCCAGGTAACGCAGATGGCGCTTGCTAATCAGGATGTGAAAGCGCTCTCTGGAGTCAGCGCTGCCTTTGCGCTCTATCCCCGTCGATTGCGTTTCGGCCGGACAATCAAAACCGAGAACGTCATGAAATCCGGCCAAGGCAGGTTGATCCTGCGCGACGGCACGGACCTACCGATAGCCTATCGCCTCGTTCATAATGAATACGGATCCTGGTGCAGTGGCACCCTTATCGGCGATATTCGATCGGTCGATCCCGGCAGCTTCTCACAGGGGATGAGGGCGAAGTTGGAGGACGGGTACGATATTGTCCTCCTCGTTACCGCCTACTCCGACCGTCATCTAAGCTTCGTAGCAAGATTCGACGGCTCGGCGGCTCCTGGACCGTCAATCGTCGCCCCGGATTAGCATCTTCCCCGACGGCGTCGCGAAGTAGCACTCGTCGCGGCGTTCCATCTTCCAGCGTGTAGGAGGCGCCCGGAAATTCTGGCCTGTCCTGCTAGACGATGACAGTATACCGGTTGCCGGCGTCGTCCTGACAAGTCTCGCGATAACGTTCTCCACGGGTCGCCGAGGGCGGCGGGGCAGAGAATATGGGCGTGTGTGCGCAGAGATCCTGCCTTTCGATCTGACGCTTCGCGAATCTGTCGGCCTGGCAGCCACCTAGGGAGGCCTCGCGCGGCCCTGCGCGTCGGGTGATTGCCACACGAGACGAGCGCGCTGTCGTCGACACAGCCTGTTTGCGCGGACGGTGTGCCGTTGGTTGCGCATGGCGGCGGAGAGACTGCTCGGCCGGAATAGCCTGATCCCGGCGCGGTTTTGGTGTTCATCGAACGCCTGCGGCAGCAGCGCCTCCGGGGCTTCGGAGGTAGCCACACCCTTGGCCCCGGCACCCGTCCACCTTGCGGGTAGTCCCTATGCGCAGCGCAACGGCCGCGGCGGTGACGGTAGACTTCCATCGTCAGGAACGATCGGGTTGCCGCTCGCAACCGGCGGCGGAGGCAAGATGAAACGAGATGAAGGAGCCCGCTCGGCAAGGGACCGGTATCCCTGCCGATGCCGGACAATATGACGATGGTTCCTGATCTGGAGATGTCTGGCGGGCGGCCCCGAAGCGGTTTCAGGGCGCGCCTGCACCCGGCCATCGGCCCCGCGCTGTCCTTCGGCGACCAGGCGTTTTGCAGCGTCTGCAATTTTCTGACGACCGTCCTGCTGGCACGCGCGCTCGGTCTCGAGGCCTTCGGTCTCTACACGATGGTCTGGCTCGCGGTGTATCTCGCCATGAATCTCCAGCTCGGCTTGATCGTCAGCCCGATGATGAGCATCGGTTCCAAGGCGGATGGGGCGGAGGCGGCAGCCTACTACACCGTGGTCTTCGCCCATCAGGCCGCCTATGTCGCTGTGGCGGCAGTCGCGATCTTCGCCATCCTGAAGTTCGCCACAGTCGCGACACCGCTCGATGGCGTGGCTCTGGCGGGCGCCGTCACCGGTGCTGCCTACCTGACGCAGGATTTTCTGCGCCGCTACCTGTTCGCGCGTCGTCGCCCGACAGCGGTCCTGTTGATCGACATCGTCAATCAGGCGCTCAAGCTCGGCGCGGTCGCCGTTCTCTGGCATATCGGTCTGATCAGCGTCGCCAATGCGCTCTGGGTCGTGGCTTCAGCCGCCGCCGTCTCGGCCGCCTGCGGCCTATTCCTATCGGGACCGTTTCTCTGGAGACCGGAGGTCTTCGCCGACGTCACGCGTCGGCAGTGGCATTCTGCGCGCTGGCTCGTTCTCACCGGCCTCGTGCAGTGGGCGCTGTCCTATAGCGGTCTGCTGGTGACGGCGGGTCTCTTCGGCCCCAGGATCCTAGGAGCCTTGCGGGCGGCCCAGAGTCTCCTCGCCGCCATTAGTGTCGTGCGCCAAGCCCTCGATAACATTTTCCCGCCCCTCGCCGGCGAGGCCTACGCGACGGGGGGATTGCCGGGGCTCCGGCAGACGCTGGGGCGTGCCATCGGATTCGCCTTGCTGATCGGGCACCTCGGCGACACTCGGCCTCATGCTGTTCGGTCCATGGCTGCTCCATCAGCTATACGGCGGCGAGATCCTCGAATTCGGCTGGGTGATTGCCTGGTATTCGCTCATCTTCCCGATGACGCTGGTGAATGTGGTTCTGGCCTGTGCGTTCCGGGCACTCGAACGTACGCAACCGCTTTTCCTGGCCACGCTCGCGGCTGCTTGCTTCAACTTGCTCGCGGTCTATCCGGCGGCGCTGATCTTCGGCGTGGCCGGGCTGATCACGGTCGGGCTCGTGTCGGAGCTGGTCATCCTGATCGTCCTGTCGATCCTGGTCGCGCGGACGGCCGGCCTCTTCACCAGTCGCCGGCCGCGCGGGCCCGGCCGCGCCGTGGAAGGCGAGGCGGCAACGGTCCCGTCCCTATGATCCCGCTGCCCCCGTCGCAGGTGAAATGGACGGCGGGCGCGGACGACCCACTCGCGGTGCCCTCGCTCGCCGAATGGAGGGCGATGCCGGCCAGCAACTGGCCATCCTCGACGTGCCCGCCAAGCGGGGCGAAATGCCCAAAACCGGACGCTCCGAACTTCTTCTGAGGGCCAACTTTATCCCTGCGGCGATACCCCCTCGAACGTCTCGGATGGGTGGCGCCCACCGCAGCGATCTGCCAAATATGCGCCATGTCATACGCTCGATCAGCGCGCGCTACCTTCACCAACATGCTTGGCACTCTCGATCACTTGGTCGGCGAGGCTCAAGACGCCGGGATGGCGGACGACGTGCTTGGTGAGAGGCTGACCGAAGACATGTTTCCGCTGGAGCTACAATTCCGCGTCGCCCTCAATCAGGTGCTGCTGGCTCTTAATCAGGTCGCTAGAAAAACCCTTCCTCTTGAGGAAGCTACCTACCGATCTCTGGTGGAGGTCCGGGATAGAATCGCCGCAGTGCGCTCACATATCGATCAGTCTGATCCAACTGAATGGGCTCGCGCCAACGATCCTATCGACCTCACATTACCCAACGGCGTTCGGTTCGTCATGTCTTCAGAGGAGGATATTCGAGACTGGATCATGCCGAATTTCTACTTCCATGTGACCATGGCCTACGCACTGTTGCGCAATGCCGGATTAAGCGTCGGCAAGATGGATTTCCTGCCTCACATGGCACGTTACAGAGTTTCGGCAGAGCAATGAGGGGCCGCTGCGGGTCGCCAACAGACCTCGCGTCGAAGCATGCCGAAGGTCCGGTTCTGGCCATCCCTCCAGAGTCCGCTCCTGGCGCGAAACGCCCGGACCAGCGTCGGCGGTTATCGCGCTCGTGACAGCGCTCTGCTCGCCGGCGACCCCGTCCATACCATCGACGGATGGACGGAAAGCGGACCGACGGCGAGGCCTTCGTCGGCCGCATCGAGACGCTTCTCACAGATCAGAAGCGGAGCCCGACCAGGCCAATTGGGTGACGCAGGTTGCGATCAAGGTCCGATGATCGGCGCATCATTCGACATAGGGGGGCGCTGACTTATCGAGTAAGGGTTGTATCGTCCCTCCGACATCGAAAGCGCGCATGTCCCAATCGAACCCGAGTGCCTGGAGCGCCGCCAGCCTGCGCCTGGCGATCAGCGCAGCGGGCGTCGCCCTCTGGTCGTGGAACGTCACGAACGACAAATTCGCGATGGATCAGCGCGGGTTCGCTTTGTGGAACCTGCAGCCTAGCGACTCGGTCACCTTCGAGGACCTCTCGGCTCACGTGCATCCTCTGGACAGGGAGCGCGTCCGCGCCGCCTTCGTCGCCACCCGCGCCATCGTCGGCGCCTATGAGATCGATTTCCGCATCATGGTCGGCGACGAAATCCGGTGGATCTCCGCGCGAGGCATCGGCGATGACACCGCCGTGCACATGGGACTGGCGTACGGCATCTTCCTCGACGTAACAGGCCGAAAGCAGGCCGAGGAGGGCCATGAGCTGCTCGCCGGCGAGATGAGCCATCGGGTCAAGAACCTCCTGGCGATCGCCATGGGACTGACACAGCTGACCTCGCGCTCCACGAACACGGCCAAGGAGATGGCGGGCGAACTGACCGCCCGGTTGGCTGCCCTGGGACGGGCCCACGATTTGGTACGGCCGCTTCCCGGTCATCAAGGCACCGCGGCTCTGCTGGGCGACCTGGTGGCGGTCCTTCTGTCGCCGTACGAGGACACCGGAGCCTTCAGCGGCCGCATCCGCGTTTCCGTCCCACGCATGGGCGTCGGCGAGGCCACGGCGACGACGCTTGCGCTGGTGTTCCACGAGCTCGCGACCAACTCGCTCAAGTACGGCGCGCTGTCGGTCGACACCGGGCAATTGGACATCTCGGGGTGCAACGAGGACGAGGATATCAAGATCGTCTGGACGGAGCGTGGCGGGCCTCCGGTAAAGGAAGGCGAACGCCCGACCGGCTATGGCAGCCGCCTCGTCGAGCGCAGCGTCTCAGGCCAACTCGGCGGCACCATCGAATACGATTGGTCAGAGGGCGGACTGATCGTCACGCTTCGGATCAAGGCCGCGAAGCTCGCCGACTAGGCCGCGATCGGAAGCGCCTTGAGCAGGTCGTCCTCGACGTAAGGCTTCCTGAGGAAGACGGTCTCCGAGGGCATGTCGGCCACCAGCGGCGATACGCGGCCGGATGCCAGGATCAGGATCACGGGCGGCCAGCGCTTGCGAACCGCATGGATCAGTTTCAGGCCATCCATGGAGCCGCCGGGCATCTCGATGTCGGAGAACACTGCGCGGATATCCGGACGTGTCTCAAGGAGACCGATGGCCTCGTCGGCGTCGGCCGCCTCAATGACGTCGTAGCCGGCGTCCTCGATCATCGCGACGGCATTCATTCTGATGATGGGCTCATCCTCGACGACTAGAACGACAATTTTCGTCATTGGGGGCTTTCGAGGGTTTAACTCGATCTAACTGACGGGGAATGGAATGGTTGCATAGAGGTGCAAGCAAATCGCTAATGCCGTGTCAGCCATGCAGCAGTCGTCGGTGACGACCTCGGAATGCTCGACGCCCTCGGGCTTCTCCAGCAGGTATCGATCGTCCTCGGGATAGTAGCGGGCACTGTTCCTCGCCGGCGAACGCCTGGATCGCTTCAATCGACGTCCACCCTGACAGGGCCGGCCCCGGGTCGATCCGACCAGCCATCACGATGACCAATATGGGTAGCCAGCGGTCCCGGACGGCGAAGGCGAGCTTGATGACGTTGATGGAGCCCGGCATCTCGATGTCGGCCAGCATGACGCGTATGTCGGGACTCGCTGCCAGGAACAGGATCGACTCCTCGACGATGTTGACCGCGTCCATCAAAGTCCGGTTTTGGGCGGCTTACCAGAGTCTCCTTTTGGCGCTACGTACCATACCTTAGAACAGCGACATTGGTGTCCATTGGCCGCTCTTGATGACAATTTTCCCGAAAGCTCCGCGGCGCGTGCACCGGCACGATGAATTCGTTTCAGGCCGGGCAAAGACGGCGCCTCCGCCTGCCAACGCTAGGTCTAGAGACCGAAGCGCGGTCAATCTCGCTTTGGACTTTCTATCGGGCAAACACGCGTTGGGGCATGGCCTCGGCCACCCGGATCGCACGCTGCAGGTGATCCCTGACATGCTGTTCCGCCAAAGCAGCATCGCCGGCCAGGATCGCGCGGGCGATCTCGCGGTGCTCGGCGAGGGAAGCGGCGATGTTTTCGACCGTCAGCGTGCCCGTCAGTTGGTACATGAGCGCGGGTAGCCGCAACTGCTTGGTCAGCCTGAGCAGCTGCTCGTTCCCGCTAGCTGCGACCACGGCATCGTGGAACCGGTGGTTTTCTTCGATGTAGTCAGGCCCTGCGGCGCGGGCGCGTTCATCCCAGATCGGCTCTATATCCTGCTCGAAACGCGACCTGGTCGCGGGATGTGCCATGGCCTCAGAGGCCAGCCTCGCTGCGAGCATCTCAAGTCCAAGTCGGATCTGAAAGAGCTCCTTCATCTCCTTCAGGGTGAGGCGGCGTACCATCGCTCCGCGGTGCGGAACGATCTCAAGAAGGCCTTCTGCCGACAAGCGCCGAAATGCCTCGCGTAGCGGGCCCCGGCTGACGCGAAGCTCCTGAGTCAGGTCTGCCTCGATGAGCCGTTGCCCGGGAGCGTAGCGGCCCTGAAGGACGCCGCTCCGCAGGTGCTCGAGGATGTATTCGACAGTGCCCCCACGCTCCGGGCCGTCGAGGACCTCGGGGCCTGATGAAGCGTCGGGCAGGTGATCCTCGAGTGTCGCCATAGTGATGGACCTACCAGCCTCCAACACGGTTGACAACATTTCGACCTGCAATATTGTCCTACAAACTTAGAAGACAAAATACACCGAACACGGCGAAGAGGAAACGCCCAAGTCCAGCCCGGACGCCAGTGCTCGGCTCTGCCGAGCCGACTCTCTTCGCGCGCCCGGCATCAGGAGAGGTGACATGTTGATTGGCAAGGCAGGTCCAGCGGTTACCGGCATCTGCATGTCGGAACCGCATCGCATCGAGATCCGCGGCAAGGATTTCACCAGCGAGATCATGGGCCATTACGGCTTCACCGATTTCTTCTTCTTCCTCGTCACGGGCCAGAAGCCATCCGATCAGCAGCGCTATTTCCTCGACCTGCTGCTCGTCGCCATAGCGGAGCATGGTCTCACGCCGACCGCTCAGGCGGCGCGGATGACGCTGGCCGCGGCGCCGGACAGCCTGCAGGGCGCGGTCGCGGCTGGCATCCTCGGCTGCGGCACGGTCGTTCTGGGCACGGCGGAGCTCTGCGCCAAGGTCCTGGCCGAGGCGGCGGCGCGGGTCGATGCCGGCGAGGACCCCGACGCCGTCGTCAACGACATCGCTTCGAGCACGCGGCGCGCCGGCGGCAAGATGCCGGGCTTCGGCCATCCGATCCATCACCCTGTCGATCCGCGCACCGAGCGTATCTTCGACCTTGTCGAGGAGCGCGGCATCGCCGGCCGCCATCTCGACCTGTTGAAGCGGATGCGCGGCGCGGTCGCCACCGCCTGGGGACGCCCGATGCCGCTCAACGTCTCCGGCCCGATCGCGGCCGTGCTGATGGACCTCGATTTCCCGCACAGCATGATCAAGGCCGTGCCGATCCTGGCCCGCACCGCGGGCATCCTCGGGCATCTGGCCGAGGAACAGCGGCGCCCGATCGGCTTCCTCCTCGCACACCATGCCGAGGAAGCCGTCACCTACGACCCCGCGAACTGAGCTGAGGACCGGGCAGATGCTGCAGGAACCCGATATCGAAACCTTGCCCTGGCCCGAGCAGCGCGCGAAGGACGACACGCTCTATCGCGAGCAGCTCCGCTATCTCTACGGCCGCTCGCGCTTCTTCCGCGAGAAGCTGCAGGCGAGCGGCTTCGCCTCGCCCGAGGCCATGGGCGGCCTCAACGAGATCGGCGCCCTGCCGCTGACGGAGAAGGACGAGCTGCGCCAGAGCCGCAGCGAGGCGGACCCGATCGGAACGCATCTCGCGGCCCCGCTCGAAGACGTGGTTCGCATCTTCTCGACGAGCGGCACGACCGGCCTGCCCAGCTACATCCCGCTGACCGCGGGCGACCTCGACAACTGGATCCGGACCTCGGCGCGCAGCTATGGCGCCAGCGGGCTCGGCAAGGGCGAGCGCATCGTCTCAACCTACAATGCCGGCCCCTTCGTCGCCGGGGCGGCACTCGACGCCTTCCCGCGGCTTGGGCTCTGCCATATCCCCGTCGGCACCGGGAATACGGAGCGGCTGCTCGCCGCGGTGAAGCTGCTGAAGCCGCAGATCCTGGCCTGCACGCCTTCTTATGCGCTGCATCTCGCAGAGATCGGCGAGGCGCGCGGCCTCGATCTGCGCAACAGCAGCATCAAACGCATCATGGTGGCGGGCGAGCCAGGCGGTGGTGAGCCGGCTATGCGCGAGAAGCTCGAGGAGGCCTGGAACGCCAAGGTCACCGAGGCGATGGGCATCGGCGACATCTCAGTCTCGCTGTGGGGCGAGTGCGAGGAGCAGCACGGGATGCACTTCTCCGGTCGCGGCTTCGTTCATTTCGAGCTCATCGACCCCGATACCGGCAAGCAGGTCCCCGTCGAGGACGGCGCGAAGGGCGAGCTGGTCTACACCCATCTAAAGCACCGTGGTGCGCCGCTCCTGCGCTTCCGTAGCCGCGACCATGTCGTGGTCTGGACGAGCCCCTGCAGTTGCGGGCGCACGGCGCCGCGGGTGCGCTGCATCGGTCGTACCGACGACATGCTGATCGTGCGCGGCGTCAACGTCTTCCCTTCGGCGATCCGCGAGATCGTCAACCGTTTCGCGCCGGCCGTGACCGGGGTGGTCTCGGTCCGGCCCACGGCGAAGGGGGTGAAGCAGGCCCCGCCGCTGAAGGTCGTGGTGGAGCTTGCCGAGGCGGGCGCGACCCCGGATGGCCTGCGCGAGCGGATCGAAGCCGACATCCGCGCGACGCTGGTGGTGACCACGGCGATCCATCTCGTGCCGCCGGGCACGCTGCCGCGCAGCGAATACAAGTCCAGGCTGCTCGACTTCTCCGAGGCATCGGCGGAGGCGCTCGATGACTGAGACCCGACGGCTCGCAGGTCCGGCGCCATGACGGCCTCGATCATACAGGCCGTGCTCCTGTCGTTGAGCATCGCCGGCCTCTATGCCGCGGTGGCGGCGGGGCTGACGCTGACGGTCGGCGTGACGCGGATCATCAACTTCGCCCATGGCGAATTCGTCATGCTCGGCGCATTCCTGACCTATGGTCTCTATACCCGTTTCGGGGTCTCGCCCTGGCTCGGCATGCTCGCTTCCGGCGTGACGCTCGGGGCTTTCTCGATCCTGGTCTACCGGCTGTTCCTGGCGCGGGTGCTGAAGCAGGACGAGCACAACCAGCTCCTGGCCACGCTCGGCCTGTCGATCCTGCTGCTCAATATCGCGATCATCCTCTGGTCGCCCGATCCGCGCGTGATGCAGGCGCCGGCGCTGCTGCCGAGCCTGCAGTTCGCGGGAGTGACCGTGCCCGGCAACAACATCGTCGTCGCGCTGGTCGGGCTTCTGCTCTTCCTCGTGATGCTCGGCATCAAGAACCACACCCGCTACGGCACGCAGATGCGATTCGCGAGCGACGATCCCGTGCTCGCCATGCATGCAGGCATCAATGTCGACCGCATCTTCGAGCTGTCCTTCGTGATCGGCGGCGCGGCCGCGGGCCTGTCGGGCGGGCTGGTCGCGCTCGTGCTCTATGTCCAGCCGTCGGTCGGCGTCGACCTCGTCATCCGTGCCTTCGCGATCATCGCGCTCGGCGGTCTCGGCAACATTCCCGGCGCGCTCGTCGGCGCCGCGATCCTGGCGCTGGTCGAGGGGCTGATCGGCACCTTCGTTCCCGGCGGCGGCAGCTGGGGCTTCGGCGTCGCCTTCCTGATCCTGCTGCTCGTCCTGCTGGTGCGGCCGAGCGGGCTCTTCGGTCGGCAGGTGCAGGCATGAGCGGCCTCCTTCCCCGTCTCGGCCTCTATGTCGCGATCGCCGCGCCGCTGCTGCTGATCGCGGCCACGGACCGTCCCTTCCTGATCCAAGTCGCGATCGGGACGGCGATCTCGGCCATCCTGGCCCTGGCCTGGGACATCCTCTCGCGGACGGGACAGGTCTCGCTCGGGCATGCTGCGTTCTTCGGCATCGGCGGCTACGGCTCTGCCCTGCTGACGCCCCTGTTCGGCATGGTGCTCGGCTGGATCGCTGGCATCCTGGTCTGCGGGCTGGTGGCCGTGCTGCTCGGTTCGGTGACGCTGCGGCTGCGCCGGCTCTACTTCACCATCGCGACCCTGTCCTTCAGCCTGTCGATCCATGTCGTCATCCTCGTCACGCCGGGCATCACCGGCGGCTCGACCGGGATCATGCCGCCGGTCATCGCGGGCGGTTCGCCTCCGCTGCAGCTCGCCTTCATCACGGGCTGCCTCGTTGCGGCGGCCGTGGTCAGCGATGTCTTCCTCGGCCGCCGCTTCCGCCCGGCTTTCTTCATGATCCGCAACAATCCCGATCTCGCTGCGGCGTCCGGCGTGCCGGTGACGCGGCTGAAGGTGCTCGCCTTCGCCGTCTCGGGCATGGTCGCGGGGCTAGCAGGCGCCTGCTATTGCGGGCTCTACGGCTATGTGATCCCCGAGGACGTCTTCACGACGAACTGGAACGTACTGCCGCTGGCGGTGACGATCCTCGGCGGCATGGACACGACGCTGGGCCCGGTAGTGGGCGCGGTCGTGCTGCGCCTGCTCGAGGAGGTCGCGCGCCATTTCGTCGGCGGCGTCGGCTATCAGGTCGTCTACGGCGCCGTGATCATCCTGTTCATCGTCGGCATGCCGGAGGGGCTCGTCGGCTTCTTCCGCAACCGCCTGCGCCGCCGCTGGCCGCAGCCTGGAGAGCCCCAGGCCAAACCGAGGCTCGCATCGTGACCGCGCTCCGCATCGAGGGCTGCACCGTCGCTTTCGGTGGCCTGAAGGCCATCGACGACGTGACGCTCGCCATCCCGGCCGGAGCGATCACGGCGCTGATCGGGCCGAACGGATCGGGCAAGAGCACCTTCGTCAACATGGTCTCGGGCCAGATTCCGCCGCGCAGCGGGCGCGTCGCGCTCGGGGGCGAATCCATCACCGGCCTGCGGCCCGACCGGATCGTCCATCGCGGCCTGGCGCGGACCTACCAGGTTCCGCGCGTGCCGAAGGAATTGACGATCGAGGAGGTGATCGCGGTTCCGCTGCTCTATGTGAGTTCGCCTCGGCCGCTGCCGGGCGGAGCGAGCGATGTCTCCGAGCTCGCCCGCTATTGCGGGCTGCGGCCGGCGGTGACGACGCGCTGCGGCCAGCTCTCCGTCTCGGATCTGCGGCGGCTCGAGATTGCGCGGGCGCTGGCCTGTCGCCCCTCGGTGCTGCTGCTCGACGAGGCGATGGCCGGGCTCAGCCTGGAGGACACCGACCAGGTCATCAGCCTCGTCCGGGAGATCCACGCATCCGGTGTCACGGTGGTGGTGATCGAGCATGTAATGCGGATCATCGCCCGCCTGTGCGGCCACGCCATCGTGCTGAATCAGGGCCGGCTGCTCGCCGAAGGAGCGCCGGAGACGGTGCTGCGTGACGAGAGCGTGCGGGAGGCCTATCTCGGCAAGGGGTTCTCGCTGTGAACAGGTTCGAAGCCACGATCGAGCGGGCGGCTTACGGCGAGCTCACGGTGGTGCCGAAGCTCTCGCTTCATGTTTCCGGTGGCGAGCTGCTGGTGCTGCTGGGGCCCAATGGTGCCGGCAAGACGACCTCGCTGCGCGCGCTGGCCGGAACCGTCGATACGCTGCGCCGCAATCTGCGGCTCGATGGGCAGGACCTGTCGGGGCAGTCGCCCTGGCAGCTCGCCCGTTCCCGCATCGCCTTCGTTCCGGACGGAGCCCGGTGCTTCGCCAATGCCACCGTCGAGGAGAACCTGCGGGGTGCCTTCGAGGCGCTGTCGCCTCGCAGTGCCCATGCCGAAAGGCAACGGCTATGCGAGGTGGTGTTCGAGTTGTTTCCGGTGCTGCGCCAGCGCAGCGGCCAGCTTGCCGGCTCGATGAGCGGGGGCCAGCGACAGATGCTGGCTATCGGCCGCGCGCTGATGATCGAGCCACGGGTGCTGATGCTCGACGAGCCCTCCGCCGGACTGGCGCCGAAGCTGGTCGAGGAGCTGTTCGAGGCACTGGGACGGATCAAGGCGGCGAGCCGCTGCGCTATCGTGATGGCCGAACAGAACTTCGCCGCGGCAATAAGTGTCGCCGATACCTGCCTCGTGCTCGATGAGGGGCATGTCGCGCTGACGGGCACCATGCAGGAGGTCGCCGGCAACGAGAAACTCAGGATCGCCTACCTCGGATTGTGAACCGGGGAATCCAGGCCAATGCCTGCCGTCACGAGCAGGCCATTCACGGAGGGATAAGAGGATGTGGAGCAGGCTTAGACATCTTGCGGCCGGGGCCGTGCTCGCCGGGGCAGCGCTCGCCACGACGGCGGCGTCCGCACAGCAGCCGATCAAGATCGGCGTGCCACTGCCGCTGACCGGCGCGCTGGCCGGCGGTGGAACGCAGATCCTCTGGGGCATCCAGTACGCCACGAATGAGATCAACGAGGCCGGCGGCCTGTTCGGGCGCAAGATCGAGCTCGTCGTCGAGGACACGAAGGGCGAGGCCAACACGTCGGCCACCATCGCCGCGAAGCTCGCGACGCAGGACAAGGTCGATGCTTTCGTGGGCGGCTTCGGCAGCACATCGGACTTCGCGCTGCTCAACGCGCTGCAGCGCTACGAGCCGATCTTCGTCCATCCGGGCTCCTCCTCGGTTCGCCTGGAGGAGGGCTTCGGCAAGTACGACTGGTACTATCACGTCTATATCTGGGACTATCACCGCCAGAAGGCGGCGGTGAACTTCTTCAAGAGCATCCCCGGCGTGAAGACCCTGGCCATCGCCTATGAGGACAAGCTCTACGGCACCGACGGTGCAAAGTTCACGCAGCAATACGCCAAGGAGGCCGGGCTCGACGTCGTGATGAACGAGCCGTTCCGGGCGGGCACGCCGGATTTCTCGCCGATCCTGAACCGCGCCAAGGGGCTCAACCCCGATGTGCTCTTCCTGATCGGCTATTCCGGTGACAACATCCAGATCGCGCGCCAGGCCGCGCAGCTCGGCGTCAAGCCCAAGCTCCTCGTCACGCAGGGCGCGGGTGAGAAGCGCTCCGATCTCGGCACGGCCGGCGACAACGTCGTTGTCATCGATCTTTGGTCGGCCAAGCAGACCACTCCCGGCCTGGCGGAATGGGTGAAGAAGGCCGAGGCCAAGCGCGGCGGGGAGGTCGTGTCGAGCGCGGTCCAGGGCTATGTCGCGATGCAGACGCTGCGCGACGCGGCCAAGGCGGCAGGCTCCTGGGACCGGGCGAAAATCCTGGCCAATCTCGGCTCGATGACCTTCGACACGCCCTACGGCAAGGTCGCCTATACCGCCTCCGAGATGGGCGGCAAGCATCAGCTCATCACCGACAAGAGCATGATAGCCGTGCAGTACAAGCCGGATGGCGGGCAGGAGGTCGTCTGGCCGGCCGAGAAGGCCGCCGCCAAGATCACCTACCCGGCCCCGTAAGCGCTCGCGAGCGCGATCGCCCCGGCCGCTGCCCGGCGGCCGGGGCCTTCCTTCCGACGTAAGGATCCTCGATGCCCCAGACATTGTCCGAACGCTTGCGCCAGCCCGGCCTGATCGTCGCGCCCGGCGTCTACGACCTCGTCTCGGCGAAGCTCGCCGACCGGGCCGGCTTCGAGGCGCTGTACATGACGGGCTTTGGCGTCGTCGCCTCCCATCTCGGCTATCCGGATGCGGGGCTTGCGACCTATTCCGACATGGTCGGGCGCGTGCGGCAGATCGCCGAGGGCACGGCGACGCCTCTCATCGCCGATGGCGATACCGGCTATGGCGGCCTGCTCAATGTCGACCACACCGTGCGCGGCTATGAGGCGAGCGGCGCCCAGGCGATCCAGCTCGAGGATCAGGAATTCCCGAAGAAATGCGGCCATACGCCGATGCGGCGGGTCATCCCGCTGGAAGACGCGGCCCGGAAGATCAAGGTCGCCGCCCAAGCGCGGTCATCCGCCGCCTTCAAGATCATCGCCCGCACCGATGCCCGCACGGCCCATGGCCTCGATGAGGCGCTGCGCCGTGGCGAGGCCTTCCTGAAGGCCGGCGCCGACATCCTCTTCATCGAATCGCCCGAGACCAACGAGGAGATGGAACGCATCGGCCGCACCTTCGATGTGCCGCTGCTGGCCAATATGGTGGAGGGCGGGCGCACCCCGATCCTCGGCCGTGCCGAGCTGGAAGGGCTCGGATACAAGATCGCGATCTATCCGGTCGCCGGGCTGCTCGCCGCGGCGAGCGCTCTGCAATCGGTCTACACCCAGATCAAGGCGACGGGCTCGACGCAAGGCTGGGCAGGGGAGCTCTACCCCTTCGGCGAGTTCACCCGGATAATCGGCTTCGAGCGGGTCTGGGAATTCGAGCGTGATCATGCCGAGGAGGAAGTCTGAAGGCTGGACTTTCGATGCGAAGGCTCGGCCGATCGCACTCGTGCTGACCGATGTCGCGGCTGGCATGCCGATCTAAGCAGTCAGAGGCCACGTTGCGCCAGATCTCGATCGTCCGACCGTGCGCCGCGAATGGTTCACGGGATCGATTTTGGCCGCGACATATCACGCGGCAAGGTCTGCTTCCGGGCATTGTCTCAACGTCCGGACCTGGCGCAACTCAGCCAAATGGTGAGAGGGCTGCGGCATATGGGGTAGTGGACTTTATGGAATCTCCGTCAGCAGCCCGTGCTGCCCGGAGGTGCGCAGGAAATGCAGCAGGTCCGACAGCCCTTCGCCGAGCAGGGTCACATGCGAGCGCATCATCTGCGCCGCCTGCACGCCATCGCCCCGCACGATCGCCTCCATTACGCGCTCGTGCTCGGGGATGGACGAGTGCATCCGTCCGGGCTGGTAGGTGATGGTGCGGCGATAGGGTGAGATCTTGAGCGTCAGCCGCCGCAACTCGTCCTGCAGAATGCGGTTATGGCTCGCGGCGGCGATCAGCTCGTGGAAATCGAGATTGGCCGCATAGAAAGCCTCCGCGTCCTCCGCTCCGGCAGCCTCGGCGCAGGCTTGGTGCGCCGCCTGGAGCCTCGTCCGCTGTTCCGCAGCGCTCGAACATTCTCGTCCAGAAGGTCGAGAACGAGGGTGGCGTGATCTTCGGTAAGTCCGCCGTGCCGGAATTCGGCGCAGGCGGGCACACCTTCAACGAAGTCTTCGGGATGACGCATAATCCCTGGGATCGGAGCCGCTCCGCAGCCGGCTCGTCAGGCGGTGCTGCCGTGGCGCTCGCGACCGGGATGGCCTGGGTTGCGCATCGTAACGATCTCGGCGGCTCGCTGCGGACGCCGGC